>JANOWX010000367.1:0-12881 GCA_031418175.1 Acidobacteriota bacterium
CGCCGAGCCGGCGCAGAAAATACTTGGGCGGGATCGCCTGAATGCCCTGAACGCCTTGCTGCTCACAGCCGAAAACGAACGCAAGAATTTGCAGACGGCCTATGAGATGAGCAAGGCCGCCAAAGACCCGTTCACGCTGCCCGAAATCCAGCGCGATGGGCTGGTGCAGGAGTTGATCAAAAAGCTGGGCGAACTGAAACAAAAGCGCGAGCAACTGCTGGTCGAATTCACCGAAGAGTGGCCCGATGTCAAAAAGATCAATCAAGAGGTCTCGCAGGTAGAAGGCGAATTGCGCGCCGCCCAGCAACGCATTCTAGGCTCGCTGGAAAACCAATACCGCGCCGCCGTCGAAAAAGAGAACCAGCTCAAAGCCTCGTTCGCCGCGCAGCGTGCTGAAACCGTACAACAGAACGAAGGCGCGATTTCGGCCAAGATATTGCAGCAGGATGTGGACACTAACCGGCAGATGCTGGACAAATTGCTGCAAAGCCAAAGCAGCGTCGAAGTCTCTGCCGCCGGGTTGATCAAACCCAATTTGCGCGTCACCGAATATTCGCCCATGCCGCGCGCGCCCGTGGCGCCCAAGCGCGCGCAAAACATCCTGCTCAGCCTGCTGCTCGGCTTGATCGGCGGCATCGGGCTGGTGCTCTTCCTCGATTACATCAACAACAAGGTCGAGTCGGTCGAAGACATTGACCGCCATTTGAAATTGCCCGCACTGGGCGTCATCCCGATCTTCGAACAGCCCAAAGCCCGCAAGGCGCTGGGCGAAGGCAGCCTGAATGGACAGGAGTTGGTACCGGCGAATGGCGTCATGAGCGGCGATGGCAGCGTGATCCTGACGCAGGTCGAGGCCAATTCGTCAATCGCCGAAAGCTACCGGCAATTGCGCACTTCGTTGTTGCTATCGTCGGCGGGGCACGCGCCGCGCACGCTGCTAATCACCAGCAGCCAGCCCGCCGAAGGCAAAACCACCACCAGCGTCAACACCGCGATTTCATTGGCCCAAACCGGCGCGGCCGTCCTGATCGTGGACGCCGATTTGCGCCGCCCGCGCGTGCACAAGATTTTCGGGCTGAAAAACAACGCCGGTCTGTGCAATTACCTGGCGGGCGATTGCGATCTGGCTTCGCTGATACAGATTGCGATGCCCAATTTGTATGTGCTACCGGTCGGCCCGTTGCCGCCCAATCCGGCTGAATTGCTGGGCTCGGTCAAGATGAAGCAGGTCGTCGAAACGCTCTCGGCCAATTTCGATTACGTCATCATTGATTCGCCGCCCGTCTCGTCGTTTGCCGACAGTCTGATTTTGTCGGCGCTGGTCGAAGGCGTCATCATCGTCATCCGCAGCGGCTTTACCCCACGCGAAATGGCCCAGCGCACCAAAGCCCATCTGCAATCGGTCGGCGCCAAAATCCTGGGCGTCGTCATCAACCAGATCAAATTGCAGCCCCACGATTATTACTATTACTCGACCTACTACAGCCGCTACTACTACGGTGCCGGCGATGGCGAAAAGAAGGACAACGGGACGCCCGCTGATTAACAGTTGCGATTGGTGTTTGCGCGGCGTCCCCCAAGGTTCCGGCCCTCATCTCTCCCACCAATTGCAGGCGATAATTCGACGCTGCCTCGTCACGAGGTTTCCTTTAGGGTTGGCTAAAGGGTGGAGTGCGTCTGGCCGGCTGGCGCCAATCCAGCTAAACATGCCAGTGATAATGAAGACGACGCGAACTGGTTCCAGTTTGTCAAAACGCCATAGCGCTGCGGACAATGCGTGGAAGGAAATGCTTGACCGCCACTTCGCGGGTTTCCTCAAGTTCTTTTTTCCGGCGCTGCATGCCGCCATTGACTGGTCGCGCCAGCCGGTCTTTCTCGACAAGGAATTACCCAAACTCGGCCCCCGGCATTTACGCGGGCAACGGCTGGCCGACAAACTGGCAAAAGTCTGGCGCAAAGACGGCCAGCCGCTTTTCGTCATTTTGCACAGCGAGATTCAGGGCCAGCCGCGCACTGACTTTAATGAACGGATGTATGTTTACAACTATCGCATCGCCGACCGCCACAACTGCCCCGTGGTCAGTTTGGGCATCGTCACCGGCAGCGCTGGCAAACTGGCGGTGGGCCGTTATGAAAATGCTTTGTGGGGTTGCCGGACGCTCTTTGAGTTTCCCGTCGTCAAGCTGAGCGCTTGGCGCGGACGCGAAACCGAGTTGTTGGCGAGCGGCGACCCGTCTGCGCTGATCGTGCTAGCGCAATTGAAAGTCAATGCCGCGCGAAATGACGCCGCGCGGCGGTACGCGGTTAAACGCGAGTTGACGTTGCTGTTATACGAACACGGCTACAGCAAGGACTACGAGGAATCGCTCTTGCGCTTTCTGGATTGGCTGATTAGATTGCCGGAGGAAGCGGAAGCGAAGTTGAGTAACGAAGTTGAGGTGCTGAAAGGAGAAAAACCTATGCCGTATGTTACAAGTTGGGAACGCCGAGGTGAAAAACGCGGGCGCAAGGAAGGCCAATTTGAGTTGGTCTTGCGGCTGTTAAAGAAGAAGTTCGGAGCGTTGGATGCGAAGTTTGAAACGCAAATCAAGCGGCTCTCGATGACCCAGTTGATGCTGCTAGCCGAGGAGTTGCTGGACTTTTCCCAAGTGACGCAGTTGGAGTCGTGGCTGAAACTCAGACCGACTGAACGCTTGGGCGCGAGCAGAAATCATGTTGCGCACAGTTAAAAGACGGGCGGAACTGAAAGTTATTTAAGCAAGCATGTGCGGAATCTGCGGCATCATCACGCCGCTGCCACGTCACGAAATCCTGCCCGCGCTCACCCGTGCCACGCGCGCCCTGACCCATCGCGGTCCCGATGACGAAGGGCTGAACTTCCTGACCGCCGAATCGGCCCCGCTCACCGCCGCCTTCGGCCACCGCCGCCTGAGCATCCTTGACCTCTCGCCCGCCGGTCACCAACCAATGCACGATGCCGCCACCGGGAATTGGATCACCTATAACGGCGAAGTCTTCAACTTTCACGCAGTGCGGCAAACCCTTGCGGCGCGCGGTCTACGCTTCCAATCGAACAGCGATACCGAAGTGTTGCTCAAAGGTTACGGCCTGCTGGGCCACGCCGCCATCAACGAATGGCGCGGCATGTTCGCGCTCGGTTTTTGGGAAGCCGCCGCGCAACGGCTGGTGCTGGTGCGCGACCGGCTCGGCATCAAGCCGCTCTATTACTACTACGACGGGCAAAATTTTCTCTTCGCTTCTGAAGTGCGCGCCTTGCTGGCGACGGGCTTGGTGCCGCGCAAACTGTCGCGCGCGGCGGTCGAGAGTTATCTGGCATACGGCTCGGTGCAACAGCCGTTGACGATTATCGAGAACGTTTACGCAGTGCTGCCCGGCCACACCCTGACCTTTGCGAATGGCCAGCTTCATACTGAATCGTATTGGCAATTGAGCGCGTCATCCACTGCAACAAAGCCCGTTGATGAAGCCGCCGTGACCGCAGAGATTGCCGAGTTGCTGCTTGACGCCGTGCGTTTGCGGCTGGTTTCAGACGTGCCGGTCGGCGTGTTTTTGAGCGGCGGCATTGATTCCAGCGCCGTCGTTTCGTTGCTGCGCCGCGCTACCTCAAGCGAGATCAAGACCTTCTCGGTGTTTTTCAACGAACTCGATTTCAACGAATGCGTTTACGCCGAACGCGTCGCCCAGGCCTATGACACCAACCACCATTCGGTCTTTCTGCCCGAACGCGATGTGCTGGCCAAATTGCCGCGCGCGCTGAACGCCTTGGATCAGCCCGCCGTGGACGGCCTGAACTCATACATCGTTTCTGAAGCTGCGGTCGGCGCGGGGTTGAAAGTCGCGCTCTCTGGTTTGGGCGGCGACGAAGTTTTTGCCGGTTACGATTTCTTCCGCACCGTTGAACAAAGCGAGCGCCGCCGCACGCAGGTACAAATGGTGCCGTCAGGATTGCGCCGCGCCGCCTCGACTGCGATCAGTGCCTTGGGCACTGTCGCGCGCGACCATCGTGCCAACAAACTCGGCCTGTTGCTGCGCAGCGATCATCTGCACGAACATTCGGTGCAATTGCATCGCCGCCTGTTCACGCATGAACAACAACAGCAACTGCTCTCGGCCAATGGTTACGCCGTTGCTGCCTACCAGCGGGATTGGGCGTTGCTGGCAAATTGGACGGGGCAACAGCGTGAGTTTTGCGCCACGGCGGATGCTGTGAATCAGGCTTCGATTTTGGATATGTGCGGGTACTTGAGTAACACGCTGTTACGCGACACCGATACTATGAGCATGGCGCACAGCCTGGAAGTGCGCGTCCCCTTGATTGACCACAAACTGGTCGAACGCATGCTGGCCTTGCCCGGCGCGCTGAAAGTGCGGCCACGTGAACCGAAAAAATTGCTGGTAGATGCGGTCGGCAATCTGCCGCCTGAAATCGTCAATCGCCCCAAACGCGGTTTCGAATTGCCCTTCAAACACTGGTTGCTCGGCGAATTGCGCGAACAGGTCGAGAGCGCCTTCACTGCGCCCGGCCTCGACGGCCTCTTCCAGCCGCAAGGCGTACAAACGCTCTGGCAGGATTTTTTGCAAACCCGCGTCACCTGGTCGCGCGTCTGGAGCGTGTTTGTGCTCGGCGAATGGTTGCGCCGTAACCTCTGATGCCGCCCATCGCGCTCAAAGCCGAAGGCCTGTCAAAGCGCTATCGCCTGGGCGCGCGCGAAACCATGAATCGCACACTGGGCGAAACGCTGATGGCCGCCGCGCGCCGCTTTAATCCGCTGGCCAATGGTAATCACGAGCAATCCGAAACCGAGTTCTGGGCGCTCAAAGATGTCAGTTTCACCATTCAGCCCGGCGAAATCGTCGGCATCATCGGACGCAACGGCGCGGGTAAAAGTACCTTGCTCAAAGTGCTCGCGCGTATCACCGAACCGACGCGCGGGCACGCCGATGTATACGGTCGCTTGGGCAGCTTGTTGGAAGTCGGCACCGGCTTTCACCCCGATCTGACCGGACGCGAAAACATTTATCTGAATGGTTCGATCCTGGGCATGCCCCGCCGCGACATCGCGCGCAAATTTGCTGAAATCGTCGCCTTTGCCGAGCTTGAACGCTTTCTTGATACACCGGTCAAACATTACAGCAGCGGCATGTACGTGCGTCTGGCCTTTGCCGTGGCCGCGCATCTGGAACCCGAAATCTTGTTAGTTGATGAAGTGCTGGCCGTCGGCGACGCCGCCTTTCAAAAAAAATGCCTGGGCAAAATGTCCGAAGTCGCCCGCGACGGACGCACGGTGTTATTCGTCAGCCATAACACGGCGGCCCTGTTAGGCTTTTGCCAGCGCGGCATCTTGCTGGAACACGGACAAGTTACCGCAGATGATAAGATCGAGACGGTAATTCAACGTTACTTGAGTAGCTTGCGAGTAACTACGCCGTGGGATTTATCGAGTTACCAGGATCGCCAGGGCGCGGGCCGGGTGCGTTTTACCGCTGCGGTTTTCGAGGACGAGTCGGGCAATCCGGTCGAGCAGGGGATTTCGGGTCAACCGTTGATCGTCAAACTAAAATATCAATCCGAACAGCCGCAGCCACTGCCTAATTGCCGCGCCGCTGTTACGTTTTACGATCTGCTCGGCCAGCCGCTGTTTAATTGTTCGAGCGAATTGGTGATGCAAGACCCCGTCACGCTGGCCGCCCAGGGCGAATTGCGTTGCGTGATTCCACGCCTGCCGCTCAGCCGCGGCCAATATCTGCTCGCGCTTTTTTTGCAAGTGAACCACGAAATCGAAGACTGGATTCAAAGCGCCGTCGAGTTAGAAGTCGTGGACGGCGATTTTTATGGCACGGGCCGTCTTTATCCTCCCGGCTGGCATGGCAAAGGTGTGTTAGTTCCGCACCAATGGTTGATGGAACATGTGACCCAATGAGCGCCGCCCTGGAGTTACAACAGTTACCCGCGCCGCCCCCCGGCAAACAAGGCTGGCCTTGGCAGGTTACTCCGGCGGCAGCCGCGACTAACATAACCGGCTGGCCGAAAATCAGCGTCGTTACTCCTTCGTATAACCAGGGCCAATTTATCGAGCAAACCATTCGCTCCGTCCTGTTGCAAAATTACCCCAACCTGGAATACTTCATCATTGATGGCGGCAGCCGCGACGCGAGCGTGGAAGTTATTCGCAAGTACGCACCCTGGTTGAGTTACTGGGTTAGCGAACCCGACCGCGGCCAGAGTCAGGCCATCAATAAGGGCTTCGCCCGCGCGACCGGCGAAATCATGTGCTGGCTCAACAGCGATGACTATTTCGCGCCCGATACCCTGCAAACCGCCGCTCAGGTACTTTCGCAACCTGGCCACCAAGCCCTGGTCGGCCACACCGCGGCCGTTTTTCAGGATGGCCGTCCGCCGCTCATCGGCCTGGGTTGTTATGAAAATCGTCTGCGCGTGTTGAAATTCTGGAAGGGCTATCAAATGCACCAACCCTCGATTTTCTGGCGGCGCGCGGTGTTTGAAAAAACCGGCCTGCTGCGCGAAGACCTGCACCAGATTATGGACTTCGATTATTGGGTGCGGATGGCTGAGCACGTTTCTTTCGTCAACGTGGATCAGGTGCTCTCGTACTGCAACCAGCATGCGGCGGCCAAGACCGGCGATAACTGCGCGCAGGCTCGCCGCGATATGTGGACGCATCGTTACACCTACTGGGGCTCGAAATGGTCGCGCGCTTACTGGGAGTTACATGCCTCGGCCTTCAAGTACCGAGTCATACGCCCTGTGTTGAAACGCTTGAAACTGGTAGACCGCCCCAGTTAGCCAGTTACTGTTTTGCGGCGTATGCGCATCACTTTTGTTTTGCCAGGTTATTTAAGTTATCCGTCCGGCGGCTTCAAAGTCGTTTACGAGTACGCCAATCACCTGAGCGCGCGCGGCCATCAGTTGACATTGGTGCATCCGCGCACCGTGCAACCCTCCCCCGGTTTTGTGGAATGGGGCAAGGCTCAACTCTGGCCTTATCGAATGAAATGGCGCGACCGCGTGCTGGCGCCTTGGCACGAATTACAAGCCGCCGTGCATATTTCGCTGGTCGCGGATTTGCGCGAAAAGTTCATTCCGCCCGCCGACGCGATTTTTGCCACCGGTTACCGCACAGCCCCCTGGGTGAATAACTACAACGCAAACAAAGGCCGCAAGTATTACCTGATCCAGCACCACGAAACCTGGGACGGCCCGGCGGCAGAAGTGAATCAAACCTGGCGCTTGCCGTTGCACAAAATCGTGATCGCGCAGTGGCTCTTAAAATTGGCGCAACAATTCGGCGAGGCGGCGCGTGTTACTTACATCCCCAACGGCCTCGATTTTTCCCGCTTTGGAATTGACGCCCCCATCGCCGCGCGCCCGCCGTTGCGCGTGGGTATGATGGCGCATTCATTTGTCTGGAAAGGCACCGCCGACGGCATTGCCGCGCTAACCGCCGTGAAAGAAAAACTGCCTGCGCTACAAGCCGTCTTTTTCGGCGTCCATCCGCGCCCGGCCGAAGCGCCGGCTTGGATCGAATATCAACAGCAACCGTCCGCTACCCAGTTACGCGCCTTGTATAACTCCTGCGCGGTTTTCCTGCACCCAAGCTGGACCGAAGGCTGGGGCCTGCCCGCCGCTGAAGCCATGGCCTGCGGTTGTGCCCTGGTGGCGGCCGACAGCCAGGGTGTCAGGGAGTTTGCCGCCACTGGCGAAAATGCCCTGCTGGCGCCGCCCAACCAACCCGCCATGTTTGCGCGCAGCATGTTGGAAGTTTTGGAAAATACCTCATTGCGCCACCGGTTGGCTAAAGCCGGCCACAAAAAGATACAAGAATTTACCTGGGAAAAGTCGGTGAATGCGCTGGAAGAGTTATTGCTGACATGCCGTTGAGCACGTTGCCGCCGCTGGTTTATATCATTATTCTGAATTACAACGGGCGGGCCTGGCTACCGGCTTGTTTCGCGAGCCTCTTTGCCACTGAATACCCGAATTATTGCGTCACGCTGGTGGATAACAATTCCACCGATGACAGTATTGATTTGACGCAACGCTTATTTCCGCGGGTAAAGGTGATCAGGAACGCGGCGAATCTTGGCTTTCCCGCCGGTAACAACGTTGGTATTGAGCGCGCCCTGGCCGCCGGCGCTGAATACATTGTGTTACTCAATCCCGACACCAAGCTTACGCCAAACTGGCTGGCCGAAATCGTCAGTCAAGGCGAGCGCGCGCCGGAAGCAGGCATTCTGGGCGCGGTGCAATACAGTTACGCTGACGAGTCGTTTAACACCTGGACACGCACGGCCGCCGCCGCGCATCTGGCGGAGTTAAGCCAGCCGGAAACCGCGCGGCAATTGATTCCGCTGGAGTGGGTCGAAGGTTCCTGCTTTGCCGTCAAACGCGCAGTCTTTCAGCGCATCGGGTTACTCGACCCGCTCTATTTTTCCTTTTACGAAGAGTTGGATTTTTGCCGCCGCGCGGCGTGCGCCGGTTACCGCACGATGTTGGTGACCAACAGCCGCATTCACCATCAGCGCGGCGGCATTTGGGCCGCCCAACAGAACCGGCGGCGCGCTTATTTGTGCGACCGGGGCCAGTTTATTTACACCTTGACCGACCCGCGCCGTTCGTTAGCAGCTAACTTGAAATGGTGGTTGATAACTTTCGGCTCGAAGCTAAAAGAGTCGCTGCGCACGCTGGATTTCGGGCGCTTGGCCGCGCTGTTTCAGATTCAGGCTTTCCTGCTGACGCACGGGGCGGCGGTTTACGGCAAATGGAAACGCGAGCAACTGTTGATCCGTTAAGCGGACCGGTTTCAATTGAGGTATCGGTCATCGTGCCGGTGCGCAACCGGTTGGCGGAACTGGCGCGCTGTTTGGCCGCGCTCGACGCACAGGATTTTCCGCTGGCTAGTTATGAAGTTATAGTTTGCGATGACGGTTCGACGGAAGACGTGCAAAGCCTGGTGCGGGATGTAACACAACGCGGCGGCAACTGGGTTTATCTCAGGCAAAGCCCCAAAGGGCCGGGCGCGGCGCGTAACCTGGGCATCAGGCACGCGCGCGGCGCCATCGTGGCGATGACGGATAGCGATACCATTCCGCAGCCCGATTGGTTGGCAATGCTTTGCCAAACCTTGGCCGAGCACCCAGCGGCAGCGGCCGTCGAAGGGCAGGTTTACGCGCCGAACGAAGGCGAGTATGGCCCGCTGGGTGAAGGGCCGACTAACAGGAGTGGCGGGGTGTACCTGACTTGTAACTGCGCCTACCGCCGCGCTGTGTTACGCCGGGTTGGCGGTTTTGACGAAAGCTTTCCTTACCCCGCGTATGAAGACACTGAGTTGGCGGCGCGCGCGCAACAATTCGGCTCGATTGTCTGGCAGCCAGCGGCGCTGGTGCTGCATCCGGAGCGGGCGCTGACCACCCAAGGAGTTTTAAAAAAACTGCGCCATTGGGAGTATGTCCTGATTATGGGGTTGCGTTATGGGTATCTGGCTTGGCGTAAATATCCAGTGAAACATCCGCGCTTGCGTGTCGCGTTCTTAGCTACCCTGGTTTTGCCCGCAGCCAAATTCAGAAAGGCCTTGAACTGGTTTGGCTCTCAACCTGTAGCTTCAATCCAACTAGCGCTCTTTGGCTTAATTGAAGCTGCCGGGGCCATCGTGCTAGTTGCTCCTAAGGCGCTTTTTGCCGACTACTCACAGCGAGTTATCCGCAAGGATTATTTAGGTATCGTGAATGACTGAAGCTGCACGCCCATTGGTTGTTATTGTTGTTCTCGCTTATAACTGCGCGGCTAAAGTCAGCCGCTGTTTATCTGGTTTGGCGAAACTGCATTACCCGAATTACCAAGTAGTTGTGGTGGACAATGCCTCCGCTGATGAGGTTGAAGCGCTGGTTACTGCTGAGTTTCCGGACGCGGCTTTTATCCAAACGGGCGCGAACCTTGGGTATACGGGCGGAAACAATTGCGGCATCAGGCATGCGTTGGCTGAACGAGCGGATTACGTCCTAATACTCAACCCGGATACAGTCGTAATGAACCTGGATTTTGTTGGAGCCCTGGTTAGTTATTGCGAGGCACACCTTGAGGTAGGTGTTGCTGGCCCCCGCGTGTATTTGCGAACTCGTGACGATGTACAAAATACAGTTTTATATGCGCCGGGTTTCTGGCGTAGCTTATGGAACTGGGTCGCATACCGCCTGACTCCGGCCAGCTTTATGCGGTCGCAAAATGCCGTGGTTGAGGCCGAGGTGTTAAACGGTGTTTGTGTGCTACTGCGTGCGTCGTGTTTGCGTGAGATTGGCTTGTTTGACGAGGCGATCTTTATGTATATCGAGGATGCCGACTTCGATCATCGCGCGCGCCGCGCCGGTTGGAAAGTGCAGTACCTGCCAATTGATAGCATTGTGCACGAGCAACAAACCGGCGGTTACCACATGACCAGCCTGGTTAGCTTTCTCTTGCGTCGGAACTCGGTATATTACCTCTACAAAATCGGCAAACGCTTTGAAGCCTGGGCGTATGCCGCATCTTCATTGGTTGTATTGTTGTTGCGCGCCTGTTTGAGTTTCAGCCCCAGCGAAATGCGCGATTACGCGCTCTTTTGTAAGCGATTATTGGGCGCGTACCGGCAAATTCTGTTGGGACAAAAGTACAGCCACTCATTTGGCCCGCCCTATGGCGGCTGGCAATAGTTATTTGGTGACCCTGAAAGGTGTTTGATGAAAAAGATAGCAGTTATTGTGATAGTTGTTTTGTTAGCGCTTGGTCTTTTGGAGTTGCAAAGTAGCTCAGGCACCAAGGTCGTGGCGCAAACGAATGAGGGCGTAGGATACCCGTTACCGCTTGCCGGACATTGGAACCTCGGGGAAGCGCCGAAGGGTTTTAGCCCAAGTTATCAAATCAAATTCATGGAGCAGGGGAACCATATTCTGCCCTGGTTTCTGATGCCGAGTTGGAATGCCCAACCCGAAGACCCGCATTGGGTCGAGTATTACGAAGCAGCGATTAAAAAAGCCGCTGAGTTAAGACTGCCGATTGCGTTAGTTAGCACGCAATGGGAAATCTGGCTGTCTGTCGAGGATCGTTACTTAACTCTGCCCGCAAATGAAAATCCGAACGTGGTTACATCTGATGGGAAGGTCAATCGCGAAGTTTCGCCGGTTGGCGGCATTGGGGCATGGCGCGACGTGGGACGCCGCTGGACGGCGAGCCGCATGATGCAGAAGTTGCAAGAGTGGTACCCAGACCCGCCTTATATTCTGTTTGTCTCAAACAATGAACATACCAAGTTACCTTGGAACCGGTTGCAGGAAGATAAACGTTACCTTGAAAAATATGGCCAGGATAAGGATGATGAATTCAAACGGCAAGTAACAGCGGAAGGCTGGGTTGAGCGATACCGTGTGATTCAGGATGGGTTGCGCCAAGGGTTGAGTAACGAAAACTGGCAGGCGAAAGCAGTTTTTGTTGGCTACAACGCCTTTGGCCCAGCCCATTTTGGACGTTGGCCCGGTTGGCCTGAGTACTCACTTTATAACAAAGGCCGTATTGATCCAGCGGCCTTGGCGTGGGACGGAGGCTCAGTGCCATTTTATGTTTTCAATTGGAGCGCCATTACCGACTACACCGTCTTTAGCCCGCAAGTCGAGGCGATGAATTGGGTTTTTATGCAGGCCGAAACCCGCCGCCAGAATCCTGAGTTTTGGTTTGAGATGTCGGTCTGGAACGGAAACCTGCCCGGAGAGGCGAGCGACAAACTGGCCAGTTATTTGAGCCAGGGGCAAAGGTATTCGCCTGAGCGGTACAAAGGGATGGTGCAATTTGGTATGTGGTTGTTACGCCCCCGGCTGGTTAGGGAATTTCGTGGATGGCTCTCGACTGTGCCAGATTTTGAATCGTATTTTTTGCCTTTAGTTGCGGCAGTTGATCGCGTGCATTCCCAGATTGTGTTACGAGATTTTTGGCAGAAGGGAAGACTCGTGGCGAATAAGGCAAGCAAGCATCCTTATCAAAGTTTGGTGCCGGTGGAATATGAAAATGCTGACCGCTGGTTTCTGCTCGACACTGCGCTCGATCCGGCGCGGCCCTGGCAATTGGGGACAATCTTGCCGGTTTATGCACTTGCGTTGACGCAGGGGAAAGCACCGCAGCGGCAGTGGCTGGTTTATGCTCACGCGCCGCTGGGCGAGTTGAAGCAGGCCGTCATTCAAATTCCTGATTACCGCACGATTAAGGTGGATGTAAGCGTCGGCGGTTCGTTTTATCTGATTGATGAAAAATGGCAACGTGTTACGCCTGTGCGATAAGGTGAAAAGGCAGGCCCGTTATTCACAGATGAAAAAAGTATTGCTGCTCAGCAATGTTCCATCGCCCTATCTGACGCCACTATTTAACAAGCTCGCGCGCGAAACTGGCTGGGAATTGTTGGTCTGTTATGTTTCCCGTTGGAACCAAAATGTCGGCTGGTCGCTGGCACAAGTGCAAAATTACTTGGCCAATGGGGAAACAGTCTTGGATGAACATGCGAGATGGCTCAGTAAGCTTAGCTCGCAATGGGCGGCAGCTTTATGTTTGTTAGCCAAATTGCGAAAGCAGCAACCTGATTATCTGGTGATATACGGTTATACCAGAGCGCCACAATTGACCGCGTTGTTGTGGTGCTCGCTTACACGTCGGCCATTTGCGATTGCGGGGGATGCGACGTATTACGCGGACAGCGCGACTGGAATCAGGAAGTTGGTGAAGACTTACTGGTTGCGGCTGATCATACGCTGGGCGGCGGCGATTCTGGTGGTGGGGAAGGCCAGCCGTATGTTTTGGGAAGCCTATGGCGCGCGCCCGGAGCAGA
>JANOWX010000368.1:0-5871 GCA_031418175.1 Acidobacteriota bacterium
CTCATCGGTTTTATCCTCTTAACTAGCCAGCCTGATTTTGAGACGGCATTCGTTGAGATAGCTATGCTTACAGCTTTAGATTGACATCTCATCTTCGGCATTCAAGCCTTGATTAGCAATCAACCAGTTACCAAACCGCAAGCTGCTGTGGATGCCGTCCCAGATATCCACTCCATATGGCCTGGCTAGTTACATTCTAAATTGGCAAACCCATGTAACACGCAGCTTTTTTTTGTCAATATGCCAGCCGCAGTTTCCCACATTAAAACTGGTGTGTAGCTCAGCGTTAAGACGAATTGCGGAGCTAATCCAGCCTGTTACTCAAGATAACCGTGTTGGGAATACCAATGAAAAGATTGGTTAAAGCGCCGCTGTGACACTTTGTAAGCCGCCAGCAGCATTTCACTGCGCCCGCACCCATGCCTCGTTAAAGTGCGCGTGCTTGATAGCCTTGCGGCGCTCCTTCCCTTCCGCATCCAATTCGACCTGTTTGCGATTGAGATGGTAGCTGTAACTGGCGTGCAACGAGCCATCGCGCGCTTGAATCAGCGAAGGATAGTGGAAGCGGCCAGCTTCCGGCCCAGGCGCATCGAATTCGAGTTGGCGTTTCCATTGCCAGGTCTTGCCTTCGTCATCAGAAATCGCCACCGTCAAACTGTTCCGGTCGCGCTCGGTGTCGTTGTAAATCAGCGCCCAATGGCCGTTGCGCAAACCGATGATCTCGGCGCCTGAACCTGGGTTTGGCAATTCGCTATCAGTGACCGGGCTCCAGGTTTCGCCGTTGTCGCGCGAGATGCTCTGGTGCAAGCGCTTCGGCGCGGGTCCATTGTCACGCATCAGCGTATAGAGCGTGCCGTCCTGCTTGCGCACAATGCTCGGTTGAATGTTCCCGCCGCCGATCAAGGGCGTGCTGGCGTGCCAGGTTTGCCCCCAATCATCGCTGAGCGCCATCAATGAAAACGAAAAGCCATCGCTATACAACGGCACGATCAGGCGTTGCTTGCCGGATGGCAAGCTGAATACGAAAGGATGTGCGCGCGTCATCCAACCGAGCCGCCGCGACAGTTTGTCCGCCGCCAGTTTGCGGATGCGCGCCATGTACGCCTGCAAGGTTTCACGCGGCGCTTCGGGCGAGAGCGGCCGTTGCTTCTCCCATTCATCCAGCACGCGGTTGACGGTCGTTTCGAATTCAGGCCCCGGCGTGACGTGCATGACTTCCTGCAACTCCCACTGTGGCGGGCCAGCCTGCGCATAGCGTGAAGCGATCTTATATTTCATGAGGGCTGACTCCCATTGATTCGCCAGAATCGTCGGCCACAGCAGCCACAGCCGTCCGCGCGGATCAATGAACATGGTGCAGTTCGTATCGGGATAACCAGGTGTATCGGCCATCGTAAAGCGCGGCGACCATTGTTTGGCCCCCTTGCGTAAGCGCGCGCCTTCGACCTTCACATCATCCGCCGTGCGTTCGCCCGAACCGTGAAACCAGCACACCAGCAAATCGCCATTCGGGCATTCGACGATCATTGAAGCATGGTTGTGCCAGTGCTCCAGCGGGAAGATCAACTCAGCCGTATGAAACGGCGCGGCGGCCTGTGTGAGCGCCGGTGAATTGACGATCCTCAAACAACCAGCGAGAAGGGCGAGCGTGCCCAGCCCAAGCAAAATTTTATTCTTCATTTTGACCTTCAGCTTTTTGAATGTGATGATGGCGGCGGCTCGGCAGTGAATTTCCGGTAACGGTGACTGTCAGCGCCGCGTCATTAAAACCTATATCTGCTCATCCCGTTACGAAACAAAGCGAACAATTTAGATCAATGCATCAGGCGAAATTATTCTTATCCACGACCATCCTGCTCCTAGCCTCCACGCTCTTCTTTTCAGGCTGCGGTAAAAACGAACAACAGGCTGCGGCTCCCGGCGGGGGCGGTGGTAAAGGCGGCGGCGACATATCAAAACAACCGCCCAAAGCAGTCAAAGTTGCGCAAGCGAGCGAACGCTCCATCAATCGTTCTGTCGAAGCGCCTGGCGCGTTGGCCGCCGATGAACAAGCCACGACCAGTTTCAAAGTCGCTGGGCGGCTGGACAAGCTGCGCGTTGACTTGGGTACGCCCGTCCGCAAGGGCCAAATGATCGCCCAGCTTGAAACACAAGACTTTCAATCGCGCGTCAATCAGACGGTGGCCGCGTTACAACAGGCCCGCGTGCGTTTGGGACTGCCGCCCGAGGGCGAAAATGACGACATCAAGATCGAGAATACGGCGCTCGTCCGCCAGACGCAGGCACTGTTGGAAGAAGCCAAAAGCAATTTAGACCGCACCAGTCAATTGGTCAAAGAGGGCGTGCAACCGCGCGCCGAAATGGATCGTGTCGAATCGGCGTATAAGGTCGCCGACAGCCGTTACCAGGACTCCATCGAAGAGGTGCGCAATCGTCAGGCTGTCTTGTTGCAACGCCGCGCCGAACTGCAATCGGCCAAACAACAACTGGCCGAGACGACGCTTTACGCGCCGTTTGATGGTTCGATCCGCGAGCGCCGGGCGAATCCGGGCGAGTACCTGACCGCCGGAACGCCCGTCGTCACGGTCGTGCGCTTGCATCCGTTGCGCTTGCGCATTGAAGTGCCCGAACGCGATGCGCAAGGCATTCGCGCCGGTCAACCCGTGCGCGTGACTGTTGAAGGCGAGGCGGACTTCGCCAGCGGACGCATCGCCCGCATCAGCCCTGCGATCCAGGAACAAAGCCGCACGCTGATCATCGAAGCCGAAGTCGAAAACCAGCGCGGCCGGTTGCGGCCCGGTTCGTTTGCCAAGGCGACGATTCAAACCTCTTCGAGCAACAGCGTCATCACCGTGCCGCCTTCTGCCGTCATCACGTTTGCGGGAATTCAAAAAGTCTTTTCGATTAAGGATGGCAAGGCCATCGAAATCAACGTCGTGGTCGGGCGCCGCGAAAACGATTGGGTCGAAATCGTCGAAGGCCTCAAAGCGAATGACACCGTCATTCTCGCGCCGGGCAATCTGGCGCCCGGCCAGCCAGTCACTGTCGGGCAATAGTGTATGAACGATCTCGCCGCGGACAGCTTTGCCGCCACGTTGCAACGCTTGCAGCCACGCTTGCTGCAACTGGAGCGTCTGCCCATCGAACCCGCACGCATCGCCCAGGCCGCCGTTACGATCATCCTGCGCGCCGAACAGTCCGAAACCCACGTCTTGATTATCAAACGCGCCGAACACCCGCGCGATCCCTGGTCGGGTCATTTGGCGCTGCCGGGCGGGCGCGCTGATGCCGTTGACGCAGACTTGCTGGCCACGGCCGCGCGCGAAACCCTGGAAGAGATTGGCCTGAACCTGCACGCGGGCGGCCAATTCCTGGGCCGCTTGCCCAAGCTGTCGCCGAAAAATCCGCGCTTGCCACAAATCGAAATCACGCCCTTTGTCGCCAGCGCGCCGCCTGAATTCGACCTGCAATACAGCGCTGAAGTCACCGACGCCTTCTGGGTTTCGCTGCCGCAACTCAAACAGGCGGGGATGTCGAGCCGCCACACGTGGGCGCTGGACGGCGTCGAACGCGCGTGGCCGGCTTATCCTTCTTCACGCGGCCCGATTTGGGGGATCACGGGCCGCATCCTGAATGACTTCCTGAACCTCTTCGACTAACGCTCAAGATGAATCAGCAACCACCCACTGAATCACCGCACCTGATCCGACATTTCGGCACGTTGCAGGCCACGGCTTTGAACATGTCGAACATGATCGGCATCGGGCCGTTCCTGACGATACCGCTCTTGATGACAGCCTTGGGCGGGCCGCAAGCCTTGCTGGGCTGGGTGATCGCGCTGCTCATCGTCATCCCAGACGGCATGATCTGGAGCGAGTTGGGCGCGATGATGCCCGGGTCGGGCGGCAGCTATGTTTACTTGCGCGAAGGCTTCGGGCGCGAACGGTTCGGGCGGCTGATGGCATTTCTGTTCATCTGGCAATTCATCATCAGCGGGCCGATGGAGATTGCTTCAGGCTACATCGGCTTTGCGCAATATCTCGGCTACATCTGGCCGCAAGCGCCGTTCAAACTCGTCGTCGTCATCGTAGGGCTGCTCAATATCGCGCTCCTTTATCGCCAGATCACGCACATCGGCAAAATCACGGTCAGTCTTTGGATTGGCACGCTGCTCACGAGCGGCGCGGTGATCGCCACCGGCATCATGCATTTCGATCCGAAGCTGGCGTTTGATTTTCCGCCTGATGCCTTCAAATTCTCGACCGGCTTTCTGTTCGGACTCGGCGCGGCCTCGCGCATCGGCGTCTATGATTATCTGGGTTATTACGACATCTGCTACATCGGCGAAGAGGTGCGCGAGCCGGGCCGCACGATACCGCGTTCGATCATTATCAGCGTGATCGCGGTGGCGTTGATTTACATCGCCATCAACTTTTCAATCATCGGCATCGTCCCCTGGCGCGAGTTCGTGCCGCACAATGAAAAACCGATTTCGCAATTCATCGTCTCGGCGATGATGGAACGAATATACGGCGGCAAGATCGCCGTCGTCCTGACGCTGATGATTCTCTGGACGGCCTTTGGTTCCTGCTTCGCGTTGCTGCTCGGCTATTCACGCATTCCGTTTGCGGCGGCGCGCGATGGCTACTTTTTCAAGGTCTTCAGCCGCTTGCACCCCAAGCACAACTTTCCCCATGTCTCGCTGTTGGTCATCGGTGTGCTGGCGATCATCTTCAGCTTCTTCGCGCTGGGCACGGTGATTGATGTGATGATTGCGCTGCGCATCCTGGTGCAATTCATCGGCCAGCTTGGCGCGGTCATCCTGCTGCGCCGCGCTGCGCCAGAGTTGCCGCGTCCGTATAAAGTGTGGTTCTACCCGCTGCCGAATCTGATCGCGTTGCTCGGTTGGCTGTTCATCTTTTCGACTTCCGACCCGTGGGTCATTCAATTCAGTTTCGTGGCGCTGCTGCTAGGCGTCGCGTGTTTTCTGCTCTGGGCTTGGCGCGTGCAAAGCTGGCCGTTTCAAGCAGCGCCGAAAAATGAAGCGGCTTGATCGCTTCAAGCGGCAGTTTGCGCTCGCCAGCCGCAGCGTCACAGGCTAGAATGACGAACGTTTATCAACTGTTCATCCAAAAATAAACAGTCAATCCTGGGAGACGAACTGAAGAGCTTATGATGTACAGCCAGCAAGAATATGAAATGGTGCGCCGGCAAACGATGCAAATCGAAGCCGAAAAACGCGCCTTGTTGCGGTGGGGGCTGATGGTTGTTTCGGGCGCATTTGCATTCTCAGTGCTGCTGCTGGGCTGGATGTATCAGCAATACAGCACTGCCGACGGCAAAGTCGAAGCCGCCGAATCCCGCGCCGTCAAAGCTGAATCCGACTTGAAAAAAACCAGTCAGGAATTAGCCGAGAAAAAGGCGATTCTGGACAAACAAGCCGTGACCGCCGCGCAACAGAATGCCACCATCAACAACCTGGTGCCAAAAGCTGTTTCCGGTTTGGCCGGCGATGGCGAATTGGCCGCGCTGGCACACGCGATTTACGATAGCCGCCCCAATCACGTCATCGAATTGCCGCGCATTCCGCCTGACAACATCTTGCGGCGCTATCGCATTCGCACCGGCAATGAAGTCCGTTCGTACATCATGATTGCCGGACTGGTGGACGGGAAATGGCTGCTCTATTCAAATCTGGTCGGCAAAGGCGCGCCGCAGACAGCCGCGCAGTGAACAACGTATTCGAACCATCCCATCAACACGCGTATCCAGGAAAAGCGCCGCAATGAGCATTCGACTCGTTGCGGCGCTTTCGTTGGTTTTGCTGAATTGAAAGGGTACGACGTTTCCGCGCGGCTGTGCCGCCCGATG
>JANOWX010000369.1:0-18688 GCA_031418175.1 Acidobacteriota bacterium
GTACTCAAGCGCCGTTGTTACGGTCTCAAAAACTTGCCCAACCTGTTTCGCCGCATCTGGCTCGACTTAAATGGTTATGAAGAATTTGCCCATTGAAGACCACAAGTTATTGGGGGCTTACACGGCGATTCCCAAAGACCCGATTAAATTTTGCCCCACATCCATCATTTCCAGCTTGACGAGGTACTAGCCCTGCTTGTTTTTGCCGCTGAACTTAGGGTGCCGCGCGTGCACAAGCGGCGCGTCAAGTGTGGCTGGGAAAAGTGTCATTTGCCTTCCGCACGGTATTCATCTAGCTTGCGAAAGAGGCCAGGGCAACACACGCCCGCGATTGGACAGAACCCTGCCAATACTTCTAAAGTGCCTCCATCTTTAACCAATCTGGAGTCCTGCCTCAAGCAATTTGGGCGCTGGAGAAAACTGAAAACGTCTATTTTTATGACCACTGAATTCCAACAACAACTCGAATCAGCGCGCCAGCCTACGCACGGCGGCTTGCATCCATTCACCGCCGCCTGGGTCGAAGGGCGTTTGTCGCGCGCGCAACTGGGACGCTGGGCGGTGCAACATCACTATTACATTGACCACATTCCGCAACAGTTCGCCTATTTGTTTTCGCGCCTGCCCGATCTGGACGCGCGGCAATACCTGCTCGAAAACCTGTTGGGCGAAGAAGACCCGAAAGGCCGTCACCCCGATTTGCTCGCGCGCTTTGGCGTAGCCTGTGGTGTAGACGCGAGCGCCTTCACGGCTTCGGAATTGCGCGGCGAGATATTGCCGACCACGCGCGCCATGCGTTCGTGGGTGTGGGAACTCGTCGCCTTTCGCACGCCCGCCGAAGCCGCCGCCGGCATCATGGTCGGCCTCGAAGGCCAATTGCCGACACTCTATCCGATGTATGTCGAGGCCTTGCACAAGCTGGGGTTCAATGACGAAGAACTGCAATTCTTCCACGTTCACATCGAAGGCGATGTCGAACACAATCGCCTCGGGCTGCAGATTTGCGAACGCTACGCGCTCACGCCTGAGTTGCGCGCGAAGGCGCTGGCGACCGTGCGCGCCTCAGGGCAAATGCGCTGGTCGTTTTTGACCGGCATGTATAACGCCATCGTGCAAGGGCAAGAGGGATAGCGCATGCTTTCGGCGGTTGACGTGAACCTCACTGACAAGGTCATGCTCATCACCGGCGCGGCGGGGGGCATCGGCCAAGCCCTCGTCACCCGCGCCCTCGCGGCAGGCGCGCACGTCGCAGCTTTCGACTTGCGCGAATCGCCTTGCACGCCGCACGCGCGCTTGCTCTGGTTGCAAGGCGACGCGGCGAACGAAGACGACGTAGCGAAGGCTTTCAGGCAAATTACCGCGCACTGGCAACAGCTTGACGTACTCATCAACAACGCCGGTCGCACCGGTAGCGGCCACGTCGAAACGCTCGCGCTCGACGACTGGCAATCCGTTTTGCATACCAATTTGACGAGCAACTTTCTTTGCTCGAAACACGCCATCCCCTTGCTCAAACCAGCGTGCGGCAACATCGTGAACCTGTCTTCCACCAATGGCCTCACCGGCGGCTCGCATTTGAGCGGCCCCGCTTATGCCGTCGCCAAAGCGGGCATCATCGCCCTGACCAAACACCTCGCGCGCGATTTGGCGCCAGACGGCATTCGCGTGAACGCCATCGCGCCCGGCCCGCTTGATACGCCAATGCTGGATCGTTTAGGCGAAGCAGGCCGCGCCGCTTTGCGTGCTTCGATCCCGCTGGGCGAACTCGGCACGACCGATGATGTGGCCAACCTGATTTTCTTTTTGGCTTCAGACGCGGCGCGCCATCTCACCGGCGTGACGATTAGCTTGAGCGGCGGCTTGGTGCTGCACTGACCTGGGTACGCGCGGCTTCCAGTCCGCTCTCTGCGCTCAATCCCCTTCAACCGATAGGGCAATATCTCCACCCTGCACCGCTTCAATTACTTCTCCACCAATTCAATCAATTCGCCCGCCACACCTTTCGTCACCGCCGCCCGCTTGCCGCCATAAGGTTTTTCTCTCCTCACCGTCGGCGCTTGTACAAATTTAAGCTTCGCCTCGTCCAACGATTCAACCCCGAACGTCACCATCGCCATCCCCGGCGGCAAATCGCCCTTGCGCTGAGGACGCTCAAGCGCGCCCGCCGGATATTCGTCCAACTCGATCAAATACTTTTCGGGGAAGCGTACCAACGCGAGTTTCTGGTTGGCTTGCGCGTCCAAGCCGAACGCATCAGACAGCACACCGATGTGCACATCGCGCGGTTGGGTCACGGTCATTTGCATCTGTTGCTCAAAGTAATCTTTCAGCGTCGCCATGCTCTTGCCGCCCAGCACGACGATGAAGGTGTAATCAACATAGCTCTGCGCGCTGCCCAAATTGTATCCGCCCTTGCCCGGCACGATGCGCGTCAGATAAAGCACTTCGCCCGCAGGCCCCACGACTTGCAGCGCGCGGATGTTTTCATTCGAAGCCAGATTTTTCGGCGGGCCAATAATGCGAAACGGCGAGTTCGCCAACCGCTTCGCCAACTCGTCTGGGTCTGTCACGAGAATCTCAGTCGAGTTCCAACCATAAGTCCGCAACGGCGCGTAGCCTGCAACCTTGGGCGATTCGACAAAACGCAAGAAACTGCGTGCGCCGCTCGCGGGTTGCATCAAGACGTATTTGCGCCCAGCCACGGCAGGCGCACCCCACGCTTGTGCCAGCGCCTTGCTGACCTTGCCGCGTTCGACGACTTTGTATCCAAGCAAATCACGATAGGCCGTTTCAGTCGCGCTCAGATTATGCGCGGCCATCGTCACCATCAGGATAAATTTGAGCATTGTTTCACCTCGCAAAAAATTCTTTGTAACCGCTGGTTTGGATAGGTTGTCATAAACTCAGGACAATTGTATAGTCCGCCGCATTGAGGATTAAGAGCATGAAATCTGGGTTGTGGCGATGGGCGGGGCTGTTAGCCCTGGGGCTGGCCTGCTTGCTTGCGCGCGGTGCAGCTTCGGTTTTGCCTGCGCCAGTTCAACAAAATCAGGAGCGCAAAAACTTCGTCGGCTATTTGCACGAGCGCGAGTTGGGTTGGCGTCCGTTCGAGATCAAAGGCTCGCCGAACGGCTTAACCGCCAAACTCTTGAGCCGCGATTCAACCACAGGCGCAGTCTCGCTGATCGTGAAATACCCGGCGGGCTGGCGGCAACCGGCGCGCGGCTATCACAGCGCCGCGATGGAGTTCTTTGTCCGGCAAGGCGCCTTGAAAATCGGCCAGCGCAACTATGGCGAACGCGCTTATACCTACGTCCCGGCTGGCGTAGTGCGCGAGCCGCTCGTTGCCGTCAAAGAGACTACGGTCTTGCAGTTTTTTGAAGCGGCGCCCGAATTTATCCCAGCCAACGAATCGCGCGTTGATGCCAAACGCGCGGAGTTAGTCGAATACAAAAATTATTATGACGAGCCGTGGATTTCGGCGGTTGAGTTAGGTTACTCGAAAATCCCCGGCATTTTTATGAAGGTGTTACGTTACGAACCCCAGACCGGCGCGATGACATGGATTGCCGGTAGCATCGCCGGACGCCCGCCGCGCAAATATGAAGTGCATCAAGGCGTCGAAGAATGTTTTTGCCTCGAAGGTGAATTCTCGCTGGCCGAATGTTTACCGGCCGGTATCAAGGTAGGGCCGTTGACGCAAGGCAGTTACTTTTATCGTCCGCCCAAAATTCGCCACGTCGGCCCATTGAGCGGCTCGCGTTCTTACGTGCTGTGGTTCTTTCGTGTACCAGAAAAACTGACTTCAGAGTATTTCGATGATTGCGGGCAATGAGTAAGCCAATGAGTAAGCAATGATGAGCAACAAAAAAATCTTTTATGGCTGGGCGATTGTGGCGTTAGCCGTATTCGCCGTGACCGTGACGAATGGGCTTTCCATCGGCGGCATTCCGATTTTTTATCGTTCGTTCATCAAAGAATTCGGCTGGGATCGTACCACCATTGCGTTCGCCGGTTCGGTCTTGTTATTCGCGCGCGGCTTGGCGGGGCCGCTGACCGGCCCGTTGTATGACAAATACGGCCCCAAGCGTTTTATGGTCGCGGGCGCAATCATCATCGGCATCACGTTGGTCTGGGCTGCGCGCATCAACGCGCCGGTGCATCTTTATGCAGCGCAGTTGATGTTCGCCGTCGGATTAACCTTTGCCGGGTTGGGACCGGGCACTTATATCGTCTCGAATTGGTTTTCACGGATGCGCGGCCGTGCACTGGGTATCGTAGCCACCGGCACCAGTTTGGGCGGCATTATTTTTTCACCTCTTTCAACCAAGCTGATTCAGAATTACGGCTGGCGCAACGCAATGCTGATTTATTGCGTCTTTTCTTTTCTTGTGTTCGTTCCCCTGATGTATTTCTTAGTCAAAAATCGCCCTAATGAGATTGGCGCAGAAACTGATGGCGACGACGCGCCCGCTGCCAACGCCGAAAAAAAAGCTGTCACCGGAGCTACGCTTGCCGAAGCTCTCGCCAGTCCCGCTTACTGGATGTTACTGGTTGGTTCTTCACTTTGTTACGCAATTATTTTCGCGATTACCCAGCAATTCATTTTACACCTGCAATCCACCGAGGTCGGCTTGAGCCCCGAAAAGGCTGCCGCTGCTTACAGCGTTTTATTCACCTTTAGCTTTTCTGGTAAAGCCTTTTTCGGCTGGGTCAGTGACCGTATGCCCAAACGCCTGGTCAACCTGTTGTGTTGCGCAATGATGTTGCTTGGTACTTTAGTGTTGTTGCGCATCAACGCTTCAACGACTTGGGTTTTTTGCGCGTTATTCGGATTAGGTTACGGCGGCATTACAGTAACGACGAAACTTGTCTTGACTGAGTTATTCGGTTTACGCTCGTTGGGCAAGTTGCTGGGCATTATGATGGGTGCCGAAACGCTGGCCGGGGCCGCGGGCAACCTGCTGGCGGGTAAATCATTCGACACTACCGGCAGTTATTTAATGGCTTTTCAAGTGATGGCAGGCTGCGCGCTGGCCGCAGTACTGCTGATGGCTTTGCTGAGAAGAAAGAGCGTCACAACTGAACAAGCGGAACCCGCAACGGTTGCCGCTTAACCAATTTCCCACCACGCTAGCGCGGCATTTAACGCGAAGCAGCGCCGTTGACTTCGTATTCGCTGCGTTTATTTTCGTGGATGATTCTTTCGTTGAGGAGTATTTTCTATGTTGAACCACCCTGGCATCGCCAAATTCTTGCTGCTTGCCTTAATGGCGTTCACCGCGTTCGGTCAAACCACGACCGGCACCTTTCTCGGCTTTGTTTCTGATTCGTCGGGCGCGGCAGTCAGCGGCGCCCGTGTGAAGGCCACCAACGAAGCTACCGGCTTGACGCGCACTAGCACGACGAACGCAACGGGCGAATACGTCATCGCGCTCTTGCCGGTGGGGCGCTATACGCTGACCATCGAAGCCAATGGATTCAAAAAGCGGCAGGTTAATAACCTCACGCTCGAAATTGATCAAAAGGCCAAGCTCGACGCGCAACTCGAAATCGGTCAGGTTAGCGAAACCGTTGTAATTAACGAAAACGCCACGACACTGGCGCGCACCGAAACCGCCGAGGCGGGCGAAGTGATCGAAAACAAACGCATCGTCGAGTTACCCTTGAATGGCCGCATCTTTTTGCAACTCGCGCAACTTACGCCCGGAGTAACAGAAAATTCGCGCGGCGGATTCGGCCAGCAACTCGGCGCCGTCACCGGCCCGCGCATCACCGTGATGGGCGCGCGTGAAAGCGACAACTATTTCACGCTCGACGGCGTAGGTCTCACCGACCGGTTTTATAACACGCTTTCCATACCCGTTTCGGTTGACGCGATTCAAGAATTCAAGGTGCAATCCAACCTCTATTCCGCCGAAGCCGGTACTTTAGGCGGCGCGCAAATTAACATCGCAATAAAAAGCGGCACCAATAATTGGCATGGTTCGGCCTTTGAATTTATGCGCAACGATAACCTGGACGCGCGCAATTTCTTTGATCGGACTCGCCCTGAATTTCGCCAAAATCAATTCGGCGGCACCCTCGGTGGGCCAATTATCAAAAATAAAGCTTTCCTTTTTGGTAACTACGAAGGTACCCGCCTCGCCAAATCGTTAACGCGAACATTTACCGTGCCGGGCAATGCCTTGCGCGGCGGCGATTTCGGCGCGACCTTGATTCGTGATCCGGCGCTTGGCTTGCCTTGCACGACTGCCGATCAACGCGGCTGTTTCGCTAACAACCGCATCCCGTCGAATCGCATTCATCCAACAGCGACAGGGTTGCTCGAATTTTTGCCCGTCGCCAACTTGCCCGGCACCGCGAACAATTTCATCGGCTCGCCACAAGAGATCAACAACAACGATCAGTTCACGATCAAAACCGATTTTCGCTTGAGTGAACGCGATTCAGGTTTTGTGCGCTACACGTTTTTTGACGTAGGCGCTTATCAACCATACGGCTTCGTACAGTTCGCCACCAGTCCGCTGTCGCTGCCCGGCTTTGGCGTATTCAACGAACAACGTTCGCAAAACGCCGCCATCAGCGAGACGCATGTTTTCAGCGCAACGCTGGTCGGCGAATTCAAATTCGGCTTTAACCGCACCGCCGGTGGCCAGCGGCAGGAAAACAGCGACGTAGATTTCAACAGCCGCTTTAACATTCAGGGCACGAGCCGCGACGCGATTGAACGCGGCATTCCGCGCATCATCGTCGCGCCGTTCAACACCTTCGGCGATTTGACGACGCCGCTCACGCGCCGCGACAACGACTATCAATTCAATTACAACTTCTCGTGGTTTCGCGGCAGCCATAACTTTAAATTCGGCGGCATGTATAAACGGCTGCAATTTAATCCACTGGTGAGTTCCAGCAAGCGTGGCCAGTTTACTTACACCGGCACCTACACAAACAATGCCTTTGCCGACTTGTTACTCGGCTTGCCCTTTAACGCGCGCGGCGGCATCGGCAGTTCGCAGGTTTATTTGCGCGGCAACGAATGGCACGGTTACGCGCAGGACGATTGGAAAGCGACGCGGCGGCTGACTTTGAATATGGGGTTGCGTTACGAATATGGCTCGCCCTTTGTCGAGAAATTCAATCGCTGGTCAACGCTCGACATCGAAAATCGGCGTGTTGTTATTGCGAGCGAAGGCGGCCAGACCTTCCCGCAAGCGTTGTGGATTCCCGGCATTGCCGCCCAGCTTGCGCCGCTGCCCATCGTGACTTCAGAAGAAGCCGGGCTTGATCGTTCACTGGCGCGCAAAGACCTGAACAATTTCGCGCCGCGCGTGGGCTTCGCCCTCGACGTGACGGGCAAACAAAAAACGATTGTGCGCGGTGGTTACGGCGTGTTCTTCAATCGCGCGTCATTCAATGCGATGACGTTGCAAAGTCTGGCCGCGCCGTTTTTCAAAGCGGTCAACGCGAATAACTCCGCCACCGCGCCCGCGCCGATCACTACGATTTTGAATAACCCGCTACTCGGCACGCCGGGTTGGGCGTCGTTCGACATCAACTTCCGCACACCCTATTACCAGCAATGGAACTTGAGTGTGCAGCAAGTGTTGCGCCCTGACTTCCTGATCGAAGCTCAATATCTGGGATCGAAAGGTACCAAGCTGTTCACGAATGTTTTTTATAACGTACCTGATCCCTCTCCGACTACCACGCCTTCGATTGCGGCGCGCTCGCGCTTCCCGAATCTCGGCAACAATTCGTTGCAAGGGTCGGCGGGCAAATCGAATTATCACGCGCTGGTCTTGCGCGCCGAAAAACGTTTGTCGCGCGGGTTGACCGCCTTCGGCAGCTACACTTTTGCCAAGAGCATTGACGTGGATTCGTCGGGTAACTCGGTTGCTTCATCGAACCTCGATCAAAGTAACAACAAGAATCTCGAACGCGCGGTGTCGAGCTTCGACGCGCGTCATCGTTTGATCGTCAGCTTCACTTACGACCTGCCGATCAAGTTCGAGAACAAGGTGCTCAATCGCGTGCTCGGCAATTGGCAATTGGGCGGCATCATCAACGAGCAAGCAGGCCCGCCGTTTACGGTCAACATCACCAGTGACCGCGCGAACAACGGCCTGCTCAATCAACGCCCGAATCTGGTGGGGAATCCGAACCTGCCGAAGGCGCAACGCACGGTTGAAAAATGGTTCAATACGGACGCTTTCGCCGTGCAGGCGCTCGGCACGCTCGGCACGGCGGGGCGCAACATCCTGGCCGGGCCGGGCACGAACATCGTGGACTTTTCGTTGTTGAAGAACCTTCCGTTCACTGAGCGCCATCGCTTGCAATTCCGCGCGGAGTTTTTCAATGCGTTCAATCACGCGAATTTCGACATCCCCGAACGCTTCTGCGCCGGAACCGTCGCAGGCGCGAATTGCACCGCCGCGCAATTCGGGCGCATCGGCGCGGCGCGCGATCCGCGCATTTTGCAATTCGGCTTGAAGTATCTATTTTGAAGGAGGCCGCCGCGGATGAACGCAGATGGACGCAAATGGCGGATGATTGCGGCAATAGCGGCTTTTATGCTGCTGGGCGGCTATCTGCGTTTAGCGGCGGCGGAAGATGTCAGCGGCAATGGGCGCGGCTTCACCGGCTTCCTCAAACACAACGATTTGCAATGGCAACCGCTGCCGGTTCAAGGCATCGCCGGCGGTTTGCAAGCCAAGACGCTCAGCCGTGATAAACAAAGCGGTGCAGTGACAATGTTGATCTACTATCCGGCCGGCTGGCGCAATCCGCAGCGCGGTTATCACAGCGGCGGCGAAGAGTTATTCGTACTCGAAGGTGATTTGAGCATCGGCGGGCAAACGCTGACGAATCGTTGTTACAGCTACCTGCCCGCCGGTTTCGCGCACGGGCCGGTCAGCACTGTGAACGGCGCTTTGACGTTGACCTTCTTTGACCGCGCGCCCGATTTCACGCCGTCGCCGGAAGCGCAGCCGGGCACGCGCGGGCAGGATTTTATCGCCTCGAAAAATTATTA
Source organism: Acidobacteriota bacterium (assembly GCA_031418175.1). GTDB lineage: Bacteria > Acidobacteriota > Blastocatellia > RBC074 > RBC074 > JACPYM01. The sequence continues at coordinate 9,035 of JANOWX010000369.1, forward strand.
CGATGAAGCGTGGGCGCTGGGCAGTACGCGCGCACAAACTAAAACGCCTTCGCCGTTGCTGATCAAAGTGCTGCGACAGGATGAGCAAACCGGCGCGCGCACCTGGATCGCGGGCGTGCTCGGCGGACATCCCAGCTACACTTGGGAAACGCATCCGACTTGGGAGGAAGGTTATTTGTTAGAAGGTGAATATCGTTTGGCCGAATGTTTGGATGGTAAGAGCAGGTTAGGTAATTATTCTCCTGGCAGTTACTTCTTCCGCCCCGCAGGAAGCGCCCACGTCGGCCCGCAAGCCGGCGCGCAAGGCTATGCCATCTGGTTATTTCGCACGCCCGCTAAATTGGAAGTCAAGTTTTTAGAAAAAACAGCCTGTAAGTAAGTTAGGCAAGGCAGTTGTTATGCAAATTGAATCCAACCGCACCAGTCAAGTTACTTTTGATTATGTCGAAGGCTTGAAGCGTTATGTCGCTGAGCGTATGATGCCCAGGTTGCGCGCTGCTTATGAAGCCAAAGAGCAGCAATATGCCCAGATGCACAATGGCGAAAAGCCAACGACCAGAGAGCAGGTTGGCGAAATCATGCAACCGCTGACGCTTTATAAATACAATCGCGCCATCCAGCGCACGAGCCAGGAACTGATGTGGGCGGTCGTGTATGAATCGCTCGAACCTAGCCGGGCCGAATTAACCGAGGCGCTGGCCAGCCCAACCAACGAGCCGCTGGGTAGTGTAACGACAAACCCTGAGCTTGAGTTACCTAAATACTTCACCGCCACCGACTTTCACCTGATGCCGCGCAGCTACCACGGTGATGCGCTCGCGGGCATCGTTTATGACATTGGCGTGCCGATTTATGTTTTGCGCCGCAACGGTTCTGACAGCGGCGAGAGTGGGCGCGCATTGGCTTCGGTAATTCCACCGGGCAAATACGAAAAGATTCTTGATATGGGTTGCGGTATCGGGCAGAAAACCATTCCGATGGCTGACGCTTTCCCTGATGCCGAAGTTCACGCAATTGACCTGGGCGCGCCGATGGTGCGTTACGCGCACAAACGCGCCGAACGACTGGGGCGGAGAATTCATTTCAGTCAACAAAACGTGGAAGCCACGAATTTTGCCGATAACATGTTTGATTTGGTTGTTTCGACGATTCTGTTACACGAAATTCCGCCAAGCGCGATTCGCAACATGCTCAAAGAATCTTTTCGAGTACTCAAACCCGGCGGATTAGTCGCACATTTAGACCTGCCGCCTTATAACCAACAATCGGTTTATAACGCTTTCTTGATGGATTGGGATACGCGCAACAATGGTGAGCCTTATTGGCACGCGTTTCACGAGTTGGACCTGGTCGCCGAATACGAAGCGGCGGGCTTCAAAAACATCCGCGAGATTACGGCTGAAAGTAAGTGGAGCGGTAACTCGGGTTTTTATTCTGGTAAATTCCCTTATTGGGTGACGATGGCTGAAAAATAACTATGACCAAACGACCTAGCCAATTTGATGATCCGGCAATTGATACTTTGTTAAACATAGTGCTTTCGCTCGGCAGCGAGGTCTATGTCTTGCGCGACCGCTTGCGCATCGTCGAAAAAATGCTCGAAGCCAAAGGCATGATTTCAAAGGCTGACATCGAGAGTTATAAACCTACGGCGGAAGAGGAAACCGAATTACGGCAAGATCGTGATGCCTTTATGGCGCGATTCTTTCGCGTTTTCGAAGGTGAACTTGAGTAACTTGCATGGAAATTGAAATACCCCGCAGCAATCAGGCGCAATTCGATTATGTCGAAGGTCTAAAAGCCCTCGTCGTGCGCAAGCTCATGCCGAAAATGCGCGCTGCTTACGACGCCAAAGAGGCTGCCCAGCCCATCAAGCCGCAAACAAAAGAAGAAGCAGGCAAGCTCGTCGCGCCTTCTTTGTTGTTCAAATATAACCGCACGATTCAGGGTATCAGTCAGGAAATGATGTGGGCAGTGGTTTATGAAGCGTTAGAGCCGCAACGCACCGCTTTGAGCGACAAACTAGCTCAAGTTACTGGTTCATCTTTAGGCAATTTAGAACTCGACCCTGAGTGCGTCATGCCCGAATATTACCGCACCGTAGATTTTCACTTAATGCCGCGCAATTATCAGGGCGATCCTTTGGCGGGCGCGGTGTATGATCTCGGCGTGCCGATTTATGGGTTGCATCGTAACGGCCCGCTTTGTGACGCGCCCGGCCATGCGTTGGTGTCTGTGCTGCCCAAACGCGCTTACGGCAAAATTCTCGATATGGGTTGTGGCGTAGGCCAGAAATTGCTTCCCGTAGTAGACGCTTTCCCTGACGCTGAAGTCTGGGGTATTGATTTGGCTGCGCCGATGTTGCAATGCGCACATCAACGCGCTGAACGCTTGGGCCGCCGCGTGATTTTTAACCAACGTAATGCTGAACAAACTAACTTTCCCGCTGATCATTTTGGCTTGGTGACTTCGCTGGCATTGATGCACGAGTTACCCGAATCGGCTATCCGCAATATGATTGCCGAGTCCTATCGCATTCTCGAACCCGGCGGATTGTGCGCCCATCTCGACTTGCCGCCATACCGGGCGATGACGCCTTATGCGACGTTTATTATGGATTGGGATACGAAATATAACGGCGAACCTTATTTAGGCCCATCGCACGAATTGAATATCGCTGAAATGTTTCAAGCGGCGGGTTTCAAGAACGTGCGTGAAGTGCAAGCGCAAAGCCAGTGGAATCAAGGCGGATTTTATACGGGTAGCTATAACTATTGGGTAACGATGGGCGAAAAATAACGCCTTGCAATCAAGTTACTAAAACTTTCTCCGATGTTACAACTCGCCGATTTCTTAGCGCAACAACAAGCTGGTATTTTTCGCATTCGCCGCCCGCTTGCGGTCAAACACGAAATTACGGCAGTGCAATATCATTTGTGGCATGCAGACCGTTACCCGATTGTGCTTGCCGAACAGCCCCGGCTCGCTGACGGAACTATCAGCCCGCATCAGGCCGTAACGAACCTAACTGCGAGCCGTGCTCTCACTGCAAGCGCATTAGGGTTAAGCGATCATCGCCGCGCCGCGCGCGAACTGGGCGAAAAGCTTAAACACATTATCGAGCCCGTCACGGTGGCGTCAACGCAGGCTCCGGTTAAAGAAATAATCTTATGCGATGCGCATGCCAGCGTCGCCCACTTGCCCATCTTCACCCAGCACGAAGCCGATGCCGGGCCTTACCTGACGGCGGCACACGCGACGACCTATGACCCAGACACGGGCATTGATAACACGGCAATACAGCGCGTCTGGGTGCGCTCACCGCGCGAGTTCGGGTATTTTCCTTATCCGGCCTCGCATAACCGTAAAAATATTTTGAAATTTTGGGAACGCGGCGAAGCGGCTCCGATTGCTTTTTGGATCGGCCACCATCCGGCGATCAGCATTGGCGCACAGGCCAAGCTGGAATATCCAGAAAGTCATTGGGGAGCGGCAGGCGCGATGGCGGGCGAGGCGGTTCGGCTGGTTGCGACCGAGTTATTCGGTGACAAGCTAAAAGTGCCAGCCGATGCTGAAATTGTCTTGGAAGGAGTTATCTCTCCGCAACGACTTGAACCTGAAGGGCCGTTTGGCGAATACACTGGGTATATGGGTGATGCCACCGTTAGCCCGGTGTTTGAGTTGCTTTGTGTTACTCAACGCGCGAACGCGATTTATCACGATTACGGATCAGGGCTGCCTGATGCGTTAGTGCCGGATAACCTGGTTATCGAAGCCAAGTTATATCAAATTGCGCAACGAGTCACCGATCAGGCCCGCAACGTTCACGTGCCCATTTCAGGCAGAAGGTTTCATGCTTATGTGCAAGTCGGTGATATTACGCCAACGGTCAAAGGCGAATTGCTCGAAGCCTTGTTACAATTCCGACGTGTCAAGGTCGTCACTCTCGTCAACGAAGACGTAGATATTTTTGACGAACAACAGGTTTTGTGGGCAATGGCTACGCGCACGCAAATGGATCGCGATGCGTTGATCGTGCGCGATTTGCCGGGTTCGATGCTCGATCCATCGTTGCCGCCGGGCATCGGCAATACTGCCAAGCTGGGAATTGACGCGACGTGGAAGCATTCAATCAGGCCGCAACTCAACCGTGTGCCTATTGCGGTGATGCAAGCTATACCCTTTAATGAACTCGTAAAGGATAACTTATGGCGGTTGTGACAAAAGCCGGCAGACCCGTTCGTAATTTGCGTTGGTGGATTATCGGCCTGCTTTGTTTGGCCACGACAATTAATTACATTGACCGGCAGGCGATGTCGGTGGCCGCGCCGGTTATCACCAAAGAATTTAAGTTGTCGGCGACGGATTATTCCTATATTTTATTTTGGTTCTTATTGGCTTATGCCGTGATGCAAGCCGCCGCTGGCAAGCTATTTGATCGTATCGGAACAAAACGAGGCCTTACGATTTCGATCATTTGGTGGTCAATTGCCAATATGTTGACGGCCTTTGGTTCAGGCGTAGCGAGCTTCTCACTCTTTCGAGGATTGTTAGGCGTGGGCGAAGCGGGCAATTATCCCGCCGCATTGAAAGCCATTGCTGAATGGTTCCCTAAGGCTGAACGTTCAAATGCAGTAGGCATCCTCAACGCGGGGCCGGGGTTAGGTTCCATCATCGCGCCGCCGTTGATAGCTGCCTGGCTGATTCCCACATATGGCTGGCGCGCGGCTTTTGTGGTGACCGGGTTGTTAGGCTTTGTTTGGTTGTTCGCATGGCAATGGTTATATCACTCGCCTGAGCATCACCCGAATATTTCAACGGCAGAAGCAGAGTTACTTGCTCACGAACGCGCGCAATATAACACAACGCAGAAAACCCCCTGGTTGCAGTTGTTTCGTTACAAAGAAGTTTGGGGCTTGATGTTATCGCGCTTCGTGTGTGACGGCGTATTTTATTTTTTCGCTTTTTGGCTGCCGCAATACTTGTTGAGTGTGCGCGGTTTTAACTTAAAACAAATCGGCGCTTCGGCTTGGATACCTTATCTTGCCGCAGACCTAGGCAGCATCTTCGGCGGATGGTTGGGCACGCGGCTGATCAAAAATGGCATGTCGCTGAACGCCTCGCGCAAATGGATGATCTGGATTGGGGCCTTGGTCGTTCCGCTAGCTTTATTGGTCAACTCGTCGCAATCAGCTTATACAGCATTGTTATTGATTGCCTTTGTGATGTTCGCCGTGCAGATGAAATCGTCTTCACTGTTTGCCGTGCCCGCTGATTTGGTCAGGCCACAAGACGTAGCCACCGTCTGGGGGCTGTCGGGCGCGGCGGGAAGTTTGGGCGGGATGCTTTTTCAACTCACTGTGGGTTGGATGGTTGACCATATTTCTTACGCGCCCGTATTTGTGATGGTTTCGGCTATGCACATCACATCGGCTTTGATTGTGATGTTACTTATTCCGCGCATCGAACCAATCGAAGGTCTGGGCAAATAGATTTTTTAAGATTACCTGTTATGGTCATTCAACTCTTAAAACGAATTAGCCAGCAAACTGCTCCGTTATTTATTGGCGGCAAGTTGCAGTTGGCGAGCGATGGCGCGGCCTTCGACACGATTTGCCCAACGAATAACCAGGTGTTGGGTAAGGTAGCGCAAGCCGGTGTGCAAGACGTGAATGCCGCGGTTGGCGCCGCGCGCGCGGCGTTTGAATCAGGTAGCTGGTCGCGCGCCGCCATTGCGCACCGCAAAAAGGTGTTACACCAAATTGCCGATTTAATTGAAAAGCATCGTGATGAACTGGCTTTGCTCGAATCGCTCGACACCGGTGTGCCGCTTACACAAACCGGCGGGCGGCATTTGTTTCGCACGGTTTGCAATTTTCGTTACTTCGCCGATTTAATCGAGCAAGCCAACGGCGAATTGATTTTGTCAGACGATACGCACGCAAGCATGGTCGTGCACGAACCAGTGGGAGTTATCGGTGTGTTATCGCCGTGGAATGCGCCGCTGGCGCTTTCGACAATGCGCATTGCGGCGGCGTTGGCTTTCGGCAATTCGGTGGTGATTAAGCCAGCGGAACAAGCGCCGTTGACGGCTTCGCGGCTTGCTGAGATCGTCGCTGAATCTGACTTACCGGCGGGCGTATGGAATTTAGTGCAAGGGCCGCCGCAACCTACGGGCGAAGCGTTGGTGAATCATCCGGGCGTTGACGCGATTGCGCTGACGGGCGGCACGGCTACGGGCAAGCTAGTAATGGCGGCAGCGGCGCGTTCGTTGAAAACCTTGTCCCTCGAACTCGGCGGCAAGTCGGCGAGCATTGTGTTCGCCGATGCCGATTGGGAACGCGCTTTGGATGGCGCGTTACTCGGCATTTTTGCGAATAACGGCCAGCAATGCCTGGCGGGTTCGCGCATTCTGGTTGACGCGAAAATATACGATCAATTTGTGAGCGAGTTTGTTACGCGTGCGCGTCGCATTCGCGTGGGTGACCCGCTCGATGCCAAAACAGAAGTCGGGCCATTGATTACTGCCAAACACTTCAATCGCGTGCTGGACTTCATTGACGCAGGTAAAGCGGAAGGGGCTGAGTTACTTTGCGGTGGCGAACGGCTTGCAACCTTGCCAGATGGTAACTTCCTTTTACCGACGGTCTTTGGCGAAGGTGTTACTTCGACTTGTATTTCACGCGAAGAGATATTCGGCCCTGTGGCGGTGTTCAAAAGGTTTGAAACTGAAGACGAGGCGATTGCGTTGGCGAATGATTCCGAATTCGGCTTGGCGGGTTATGTTTGGTCAATGAATGTCGAACGCGCTTATCGGGTGGCAATGCGCATGCGTACGGGAACAGTGTGGGTGAATACGCCGTTGCATCGTGATATTCGCGCCCCGTTTGGCGGCATTAAGCAAAGCGGTTTCGGGCGTGACGGTGGATTGCATGGATTGGAATTTTATACCTATACCAAAACCATTTGTGTGGCGTTGAAACCGCCAGTGATGCCGAAGTTGGGACTTCTCTGAGGCAGTCAGCGAAAATCGGCCACCGGGAAGTTGTGATTCTAGCCAAGGTCCCAATTAGGCGCACGTAGCGTCCCAGTTTTTTGACTCAGTGCACAAGGCCGCTATCCGTCTGTGATCCGCTTGTCATTTTCGCGCCGCGCGGGTTTAATCTGCGCGCAGTTATACCCGCATAAAATCGCTAAAGGGGAGTCCATCCATGATTGACAAGCACGAAAGAATGGAAGAAGTGCTGGCCCTGGTGCGCGCCAAAGCGCCGGCCGAACAGCGCGCCACGCTCGAACGCTTCGTGAATGCCTACTATGAACAAGTCGCGCCGGATGATTTGATCGAGCGGCGCGCCGATGATTTGTATGGGGCGGCGCTGTCGCTCTGGAATTTCGCGCGCAAACGCGCGCCGGGCCAGCCCCGGTTGCGCGTCTTCAACCCGACCGTCGAAGAGCACGGCTGGCAATCCACGCACACCGTCATCGAAATCGTCAACGACGACATGCCCTTTCTGGTGGATTCGGTGACGATGGAAGTCAACCGCCACAGCCAGACGCTGCATTTGATTATTCACCCGATCTTGCGCGTGCACCGGCAGACCGCTGGGGAATTGACCGCGCTGGCGCATACGGGTGAACCAGACACGCGGGCCGAATCTTTCATGCACGTCGAAGTGGATCGGCTGGTGGCGCCACAGCAGTTGGCGAGTTTGGCGGCGGATTTGCTGCGCGTGCTGGGCGATGTGCGCGTCGCGGTCGAAGATTGGCCGAAGACGATGGCGCAGGTCAACGTCGTGCTCGAAGAGATAGAGCAACGCAACCCGCCCGTCGCGCCGGACGAAAGCGCCGAAGGCAAAGCCTTTTTGCGCTGGCTGGCCGACGATCATTTCACCTTCCTGGGCTATCGCTGCTATGACCTGACCCAGGTGAATGGCGAAGACGCCCTGAGCATTGTGCCTAATTCCGGGCTGGGGATTTTGCGCGAACGCCCAGGGCACGAGGTGTCCGGCCAGCCTTCGATCTTGCCGCCCAACCAGCGCGCGTTTGCGCGTTTGCCGCGGCTGGTTTTTGTGACCAAGGCCAATTCCAAGGCCACGGTGCATCGCTCGGCTTATCTGGATTACATCGGCGTCAAACGCTTCAACGCAGCGGGCGAGGTGTGCGGCGAACACCGGTTTTTGGGGCTGTTTACTTCGACGGCGTATAGCGCCGAGCCGGAACACATCCCGTACCTGCGCCGCAAAACGGCCAACGTCATCGCGCGTTCGGGCATTGCGCCGGGCAGTCACGCGGGCAAAACGCTGCTCGACATCATCGAAAATTATCCGCGCGACGAACTGTTCCAGATCGGCGAAATCGAATTGCTCAAGACCGTCACGGCCATCGTGCATTTGGGCGAACGGCAGCGGCTGCGCCTGTTTGTGCGGCGCGATCCGTTCGACCGGTTTATTTCCTGCCTGATTTATGCGCCGCGCGAGAATTACAACACCGATTTGCGCCAGCGCTGGCAGCGCATTTTGCAGCAGACTTTCAACGGCACGGGCACCGATTACAACGCGCTGCTGTCGCAGCAATCGGTGGTCGTGCGCACGCTCATCACGGTGCGCACGACGCCGGGCCAGCTTCCCGAATACGATGTCGCCGATCTCGAACGGCGCTTGATTGTGGCCGCCCGGCGCTGGGAAGACGACCTGCATGATGCCTTGCGCGAAGCGTTGGGCGAAGCGCACGGCGGCACGTTGTTCCAGCGTTACCAGAGCGCCTTTCCGGCGGCCTACAGCGAAGACTTTGCCGCGCGTAGCGCCGTGCCGGATATTCAACGGGTCGAACGTTTGTTGGCGGGCGAGCCCTTTGCGCTCTCGCTCTATCGTCCGCTCGAAGCGGCGCCGAATACCTTGCGCTTCAAACTCGTGCACAAGGGCAAGCCGGTCGCGCTTTCTGACAGCTTGCCGATGCTCGAATGCATGGGCCTGCGTGTGCTGGACGAACGGCCTTACCACCTGACGCTGGCAGGCGAAGAGCCCGTCTGGATTCACGATTTCGGTTTGATGAGCCAGCGCGCCGACCTCGATCTGGAAATCGAGCAGTTGCACGAAATCTTCGAGGACGCCTTTAGCCGCATCTTTCGCGGCGAAATCGAACGCGATGATTTCAATCGCTTGGTCATCGCCGCGCGTATGCCGGCCGAAGAGATCGTCATCCTGCGCGCCTATGCGAAATACATGCGCCAGATCGGCTTCCCCTTGTCGCAAAGCTTTATCGAAGCCACGCTCGCCAGCAACGCCGCACTGGCGCAACTGCTGGTGGCGTTGTTCAAGCTGCGCTTCAATCCCGCGCTCACCGACACGGCGGACGCCGAAGCCGAATTGAACAAAGCGATGCGCGCGGCGCTCGAACACGTCCAGAACCTGAACGAAGACCGCGTGCTGCGCCAATACCTCGCGCTCATCCGCGCCACCACGCGCACCAATTTCTGGCGCACGGATGAAGCGCGTAGACGCCGCACATACCTGTCTTTCAAATTCGATCCGTCAAAAATCCCCAGCCTGCCCGAACCGAAACCGATGTTCGAGATTTTCGTCTACTCGCCGCGTTTCGAGGGCGTGCATTTGCGCGGCGGCAAGGTTGCGCGCGGCGGCTTGCGCTGGTCTGATC
>JANOWX010000370.1:0-6854 GCA_031418175.1 Acidobacteriota bacterium
CAACAAATGGCCGGCGCGTATAACTTCATGGCCGATACGGCGCGGTTGGCGCGCATCGCCGCCGCGCCGCTTCACGAATGCCTGGCGCCAAAAGGCATTTTCCAGGCCGGCATTGGCAACGTGATGATCAGCCGCAAACTGGAGAGCGGTAGACTCGCTATCGGCGTCTTTCTAGTGGACACCTTTTGCCTGGGCGTCAAGGATGCCTTCCTGCGCATCATCACGCCGTTCGAGTATGACCAATTCGTGGATGGCATGCGCCAGCACGAAACGCCGCAACGCGTCGAACCGGCCTATGCGCGCAAATTGATCGAGGACAGCGTGGCGTATGCGCAAAGCGTGGGCTTGGCGCCGCACCCCGATTACGCTGGGGCGAAACTGATTTTCGGCGACATTGATTCGGCGGAATGCACTGAGCAGTTCGTTTTCGGCCAGGATGGCAAGCCGTTGTATGTGAACGGCCCCAACGACACGCCCGCGCGGCAAAAACAGATCATTCAAACGTTGACGCAACATTGCGGGCCGGATGGCTTCCATTATCTGATGATGCTCGGTTCTATTGACGGGCCCGGTTTCCCGCCGGGGCTTGAAGCTGCGGAGTTTGAGGACGAAGAGGATTGGGAAGACGATGAGGAAGACGATGAAGAAGGCGGCAAAGAGTAGCGCTTCCGAGGTGGGGCAAGATGCCATCTTGCCCCACCTCGGAAGCTTGCGGCCATTTGAGCCGGAGCACGTTTATTACATGCCAACACCCTACGGCTCGTATGGCGCTGCCGAGCTTTTGCTGGCGGCGCTGGATAAGCAAGACCAGCCACTTGGTGCGCCCGCGTCCCGCGGGCAGGCGTCGCCGCAAACAGATTGATGCTGAAAGCGAACCCTCCGGCATCGTGCGGTCTGACGCCACGCGCCTGCCCGCGGGGACGCGGGTGCACCAAGGTTAGTCCTCTGGCTTCTGCCCCTCCGGCAACAGCGTGCCCTTCTCCAAATACCGCACACGCGAAGCGGCTTTCGCGGCGTGAACGTCGTGCGTGGCCATCACAATCGTCTTGCCGAATTCCTTGTTCAACCGCCCCAGCAGCGTCAACGCCTCGCGCGCCGAGGCCGCATCCAGATTGCCTGTCGGTTCGTCGGCCAGAATGACATCGGGGTCGGTGACGATGGCGCGCGCGATGGCGACGCGCTGTTCCTGGCCGCCCGAAAGCTGGCGCGGCGTGTGCGACAGCCGGTCGCCCAGGCCGACGAGTTCCAGCGCGCGCACCGCGTGTTCGCGGCGTTGCGCTTTGTTGAGCTTCGTCAACTTCAACGGCAGTTCGACATTTTCCAGCGCGGTCAGCACCGGAATCAGGTTGAAAGATTGAAAGACGAAGCCGATGTGCGCGTTGCGCCAGCGCGCGATTTCACGGTCGTTGAGGGCTTTCAGGTTCTGGCCGAAGACGGTGATGTCGCCGCTGGTCGGCCTGTCCATCGCCGCCATCAAATGCAGCAGCGTGGATTTGCCGGAGCCGGAGGGCCCCATCAACGCGACAAAATCGCCTTGGCTGATTTGCAGGTTGGCGTCTTGCAGCGCGACGACGTGAAATTCGGCGCGGATGAATTCTTTGGTCAGGTTGCGGGCTTCGATGACAATGTTGCTGTTGGGGTCGCTCATTTGATTTTGACTTTGCCTCCGTCTTTTAGTTCTGCCGGCGGATTGACGATGACTTCCTCGCCGCCGATCAAACCTTCTTCCACGCGCACGCCTTGTGAGGTCGTAGCGCCGGTTTTGATTGCTCGCCGCACGGCTTGGCCGTTCAAGAAAACAAACACCGCGCCGTCGCGCACCGACGTGGCCGGCACATAGACCGCCGGTTTGGCCGGCTCGCTCTTGGCCCCGACCACCGGCGCATCGGCCAGGAAATCCACGCTCGCGTTCATGTCGGGCCGCAGGTCGCCGTCGGGATTGACCACTTTGACTTTGACCTGCACGGTGGCTTTTTGGCGATTGGCTTCGGGCGCAATCTCTTCGATGAAGCCTTGATACGTGCGGTCACGATAAGCATCGGTGCGAATCGTGCCGCGTTGGCGCGGGCTGAGCTTGGCGAAATCGTTTTGGTTGATGTCCAACTCGACCTGCAGATCGTCGAGGTCGGCCATCGAGACGACGTAGCCTTTGGCCCCGCGGTCGCCGACGAAGCCGGTGGTGACGAATTCGCCGCGCTCGACGATGCGTTCGAGGATGGTGCCGCGAATGGGCGCGCGGATGATGGTGTTGGCGAGTTGCGTTTCGGCGAAGGCGACCTCGCCCTTGACCTGTTCGATCTCGCCGCGCGCTTGCGCAAGCTGTTCCTGGCGCGGGCCGATCCTGACCAACTGAAAGGTCTTTTCCAGCGAGTTCACACGAGCGGCCTGCGCGTCGTAACGCGATTTGGCGTCGTCGTAATTCTGCTGCGACATGACCTGGTCTTTCAGCAACTGCTGCATGCGGTCGAGGTTGAGTTTGGCGTTCGCCAGATCGGCGCGCTCGCGTTCCAGATTGGCCTTGGCGACTTCAATCTCTTCGGGGCGCGAACCGTTACTCAACTCCAGCAAGCGGGCTTCCAGCGCGGTCAGTTTGCCTTTGGCCTGTTGTAACTGAGCGCGATACTCGTCGTCTTCGAGCCGCGCGATGACCTGGCCCTGTTGTACGCGATTGCCTTTCTCGACGCCGATCCAGGCGACTTTGCCGACGACTTTCGAGGCGACTTGGATTTTGTGATGCGCGACGATGTAACCCGTGGCGCTGAGAATGACGCTGCCCGTGGGGGCGCTGGTGTTGGTTGTTTTAGTGGCGCGCGCGACTTCGACTTCGATTGCGGCATTGGCGCGGCTGTAAATGAAACGCGCCGCGCCGAGCAGCACGAAGAGCAGCACGCCGCCGATGATCCACCATTTGGCCCAGCGGGCGATGCCAGGTGGTTGAGCGCTGGTTTTGAGCGATTTGTCTATGCGCAGGCTATTTAGGTCTGGTTGCATGAGCCTCAGAGGGATTAGGGGCCTGGGATTGGGGACTAGGGATTGACAGCCCCCAGCCCCCAGCCCCCAGCCCCAAGCCCCTGATTTAATTTTGCTTCAACGCCGCCAAAATCTCTTTCCGCGCCGCCGCCCCCGCCGGGAACAGCCCGCCGATGATGCCCATCACGACCGCGAACGCAATCCCCGTCAGCATAATTGCCGGCGTGATGCGGAAGTTGAACGTGAACTCGCTGAACGTGACGAAGCTGCCGATGCCGGTGGTGAAATCATTCAGCGGCAGCACCAGCAAACAGCCGATGACGCCGCCCAGCAGGCTCAGCAGCAGAGCTTCGATCATGAAGCTGGTCAGGATGCCCGCTTTGGAAAAGCCCAGCACGCGCAAGGTGCCGATTTCAGGCGCGCGCCGCGCCACCGCCGCGTACATCGTGTTCATCGCCGCAAAGCTCGACCCAATCGCCATGATGATGGCGACGAACATGCCCAAAAAACGAATCGGCGCCGCCGAACTCATCTGCTCCTGGTAGTAGGCCGTTTCTGAAATCGCATCGGCATTCAAGCGGCGGTCTTCCTTCAGGTCGTTCATCAGCGCCTGCATCGCTACGGCATCGGTGGCGCGGATGAGCACGGAACTGAGCGCGGTCTCGCGGTTTTGATCGGCGGCCAGTTGGGCCAGATCGCAAAACAACTCGCTATTCGCGGCGGAACGCCCGGCATCCATGATACCCACGACTTCCCACGCGCCGCGCCCGAATTCCAGTTTCGACCCGATGCTCGCCTTGGGGTAGCGTTTCGCCAGACCCTTGCCGACGACCACTTCGCGGCGTCCGGGCTGGAACATGCGGCCCGCGGCGATGCGCACCGTGTCGCGCATGGCAAAGCCCGTGGTGGTCAGCCCGCGCAAACTGATGTTGATGCCGGCGGGATTTTCGGGGCTTTCCAGAATGATGACCGTGACCAGTTCGAGCGAAGCCAGCGGTTCGCCGTCGGGCAGTCGCGCGATGCCGGGTTTGACCTTGATGGTTTGGAATTGCTCCTGCGACACGTTGGAATTGAGTTCCGCGTTCGCGCCTTTGCGCGTCACCAGAATGTGCAGCGGATGGCCGGTCGCTTCGAGCGAACTGCGCAGCCCTTCGACCATCGCCGAAATGCTGAGCAGCACCGCCACGGTCAGCGCAATGCCTAGCGCCGTCATCAGCGTCGTCGTGCGGCGCGCGATCAGATTGCGGATGTTGTACGAGAGCGGGATTTTCATAGTCTTTCTACCGACACAGGCCTCGCGCGAAACCGGAAATTGCAAAGCGGGTCGCCCGCCGCGATGGTTTGCGAACGCTCGAGCAGCAGCCCCCAGGCATTCGCCATCCGATGGTCAAGCGCGCAGGCTGCCGGGTGCGTCAGTTCAGGCACGCCCTGATCTTTGAAGTATTTTGCGAGCGGGCAGACGACCACATCAAAAGCCACTTCATCAGGACGCGAATGGATCTTGCGCTGAAACGGCGACGTGAAGATAAAGAGAAACATCAAGTCAAAGACCCATCTGGCACGTGTCAGCAAGTGGCTGCTGCGCAGGCGCGAGAGTTGGAAGGAAGTCATGGTCATAGGGCCAAAGGCGGCCCAATTGATTTTCTCGATGAGCTCCTTCGCACTCGATGCTGCTATCCCCTCCGCTTGCGTGGCGCGATACAGCGCGCAGTCCCATTCCATATAACGCAGCATAAGATTGGCGCCGAGTGAATAGCGTGGACGCTTCAGCGCCAGGTCTTGCTGCTGCTTCAACGTCGCACGCCAAATGCGTTCGGCGCTATCAGCAGGCACGGTTTGTGCTAACACCGGCAAGGCGCAGCGCCTGAACGCCAGCCTGGGGAAATAAAACAGCACTGAGTTAAACACGTTCATCTTGCTTCAATGGCGGTTACGCGCCGCGCCGGGCGGCTAAAGACGCCGATTCCGCCTAAAGACGGTACTCTGAACGAGAAGCTATTTTTTCTGCTTTGCTTTGGCGGCGGCGCGTTCCAGATTTTCCTTCACTCTGAACTTCACGATCTTGCCGATCAGCGCGAAGGGGATGGGCTGATTCAGTGGGAACTGTACCGACCCTTTCGCGCCCGCATAAACAGATAGCTCTTCCTTGAAGGCCTGAATGCCGCTGGGCGTGGGATAAAAACCGATGTGGTTTTTGTACGCCGCAAAGTGCACCAGGTTGCCGTTGAGCTTGAAGGTCGGCATTTGATAGCTGATCGCTTCTGCGGCGTCCGGCGCCGCTTTGCTGATCGTCAGCCTGATCTTTTCGAGCATCTCCTGCACCTCGTTTGGGAAGCCCGCAATGTACTCATCTATGTCTTTGGGTGCTGTTTGATTGGCTCTCATCTTATTCCCTTTGTAAGCTCTTGAATAACATTCTGAACCGCCTAACGAGGGGGATGACCGGGCGCGCACCGATCACTCAGGGAATAAAACAAAACTCGCTTGTGCGGTTCCGGTCATCCCCCTCGTTAGGCGGCGCGTGTATCGGTGTAAGCAACTATCTTTTGTACTTTCTCTGGATGTTTTGTTCTAAGTTTCCTTAGCCCGTCTTTGATAATCCAAGCAGTGTGAGAATTGCCTCCCAGCGCCCACTCCGCGCAAATCTTCAACACGAATTCAGGGTGATAATTCCCCGCATTCCTGAGCACATTCGCCACCGACTTCTTAACATAGACATCCGGGTCACCTTTGAGTTTTGCAATCACGGGTAATACAAGCGCTGGCGTTTTCCGAGCAACATCTCTCAAGCCCTCGCTCGCGGTTCTTCGCACGTTAGGGTTAGGATGGTCAGCCCAAAGAATCATCTCTGCGATAATCTCGCTTGGCTTTTTTTTGCTGGCCTCAACAAGAATGGTTGCCGCAACTTCGCGCTCTTTCCAATCTTTGCTACTGGCTAATTTCAATATTGCTGGAAAGGATTGTCGTGGGCCATCAATGGTTCGGCGCACAATATCTGTGACATCAGATAGCTTGGTGACCATAGCTTGTTACCTGTTAGCGCTTTCTTCCGGGCATTATTCGAAGCCACATAACGATGGCGTTATCCCGCAATTCAAGGGAGATCATTAGCTGGTTCAACCCTGCCGCCGCACCATCTCGTTGATCCAGATCGGCGCGAAAGGTGAGGTGCAACCTTTGGAAACGGGATAGTCGCGATAGATTCCCAAAGTTTCTCCGATGGCGATGGCGCGCTTGCGATACTTGGGAAAGTGTATGCCAATTCCTGCCAGACAGAAATTCATCGTCCATTGTGCTGCTGGAGCGGCGTCCCTCATTTCGGACTCGATACGGTCCAGCAGCGCTGGCAGGTCGAGCCCTGCGGGGTTCTTGCCGATGCGCTCGGACGTCAGGTCCCATCCGGCGCGGGCAGCCCACGGATCATCATCCGAAATACGGTCGTGCATAATCTTAGCTCCTATTCTCTTGGCTCGTGAGCGCCAAACATGGAAATGACTGGCATCAATAGAACTCCTTGTCATCCGTATAGCCTGTTGCCGGTCGCCTCCTCAATCGGTGAATCTCAACGCCTCGACAATCGAGCGCCGCGACGCCCCCCAGGCCGGTATGATCGAACTGACCACGCCGATGGTCACGGCGATCAGCAAACAAAGCAGCGTCACCGAAAGCGGCAGCGTAAGCTGGCTGGTGTTGACGAAAGTCGAAGGCAGCGTGCGCAGCAGGGCGAGCAAGCCATTCGTCAGCAACAGCCCGATTACGCCGCCGATCAGCGAGATCAACACTGCTTCGCCCACCAGCACCACCAGCACGATGCCGTTGGTGTAGCCCAGCGTTTTGAGCACGCCCACCTCGCGCACGCGTTCGCGCACGGCCATCGCCATCGT
>JANOWX010000371.1:0-1870 GCA_031418175.1 Acidobacteriota bacterium
CTCTCCAACACAGGCTGAAGCCTGAACTCCATGCTCTTGTGTGCAATTTTGTAGACGTCCCGTCATTCTCAAAAATGGAGTTCTTATGCTTGATCTGGCTTATGTCCGCGAAAATTTTGACGCCGTGCGCGAAAAACTGAGCACGCGCAACTTCGATCCCGCTTTACTGGAGGATTTCACTAAACTGGATGTCGAGCGCCGCGCCCTAATCCGCGAGCGCGATGAATTGAATGCCGCCTCGAACCGTATCAGCAAAGAGGTCGGCGCGTTGATGCGCGAAGGCAAAAAAGACGAAGCCGAAGGCAAGAAGGCTGAATCCCGCGCGCTGGGCGATAAAATCAAAGCGGCTGACGCGCAGGTCAGCGAATTGGAAAACGGCTTCCGCGACATCCTGACGCGCGTGCCCAACCTGCCGCACGCCTCGGTGCCGGTGGGCAAAGACGAAGCCGCCAATGCCGAAGTCCGCCGCTGGGGCACGCCGCGCGATTTTACGGCAGAAGGCTTCGCGCCCAAAGATCATGTAGACGTAGCGACCAACCTGGGCATTCTCGATCTGGAACGCGCGGCCAAGGTGACGGGCGCGCGCTTCGCGGTGTTGAAAGGGTTAGGCGCGAAAATGGAGCGGGCGTTGATCTCGTTCATGCTCGATTTGCACACGCGCGAGCACGGTTACACAGAGATGCTGCCGCCGTTTATGGTCAACGCTGATTCGCTGTTTGGCACCGGGCAGTTGCCGAAATTCGAGGCTGATTTGTTCAAGGTGCGGTTTGAGCGCGATTACTATCTGGTGCCGACCGCCGAAGTGCCGCTGACCAATTTGCACCGCGACGAGATTCTGGAAGAGCGGGATTTGCCGCTCTATTACACGGCCTACACGCCCTGCTTTCGGTCAGAAGCAGGCAGTTACGGGCGCGACGTGCGCGGCCTGATTCGCCAGCATCAATTCGACAAGGTCGAACTGGTCAAGCTGACCAAGCCGGAAGATTCATACGAAGAACTGGAGAAGATGACGGCCAATGCCGAGCGCGTGCTGCAATTGCTGGGGCTGCCCTATCGCACGGTGACGTTGTGCACGGGCGACATGGGCTTTTCGGCCTCAAAGACTTATGACATCGAGGTCTGGCTGCCCAGCCAAAACACTTACCGCGAGATTTCGTCCTGCTCGAATTGCGAGGCCTTTCAGGCGCGGCGCGCGCAGATTCGTTTCAAGCGCGAGGGCAAGTCAAAGACGGAATTCGTGCATACGCTGAATGGATCGGGCTTGGCAGTGGGCCGCACGTGGCTGGCGCTGCTGGAAAATTATCAGCAGGCGGATGGCTCGGTGCGTGTGCCGGAGGCGTTGGCGCCGTATTTGGGTACAGATGTGATTCAAGCGGCTGCTTGAGGACGGAGCTTTGCTCTACTCAATCTTGCTGCCAGCAGATCAATGCAACGCGTTACCAACGGGTTTGCGTTGCGTCAGGATGAGCCCGACCCCGGCGATGATAGCAGCGCTGCCCGCCAACACGCGCCACGACAATTCTTCGTGCAAGGTCGCCCAGCCCAACAGCAACGCCAGCACGGGCGTGACCAGCGAGATCAGCATCACCTTGGTGATGTCCATCTGTTGCACCAGCCAATAAAACAGCAAGAAGGCGACGGCCGAGCCGACCAGCGACAGATACAGCAATGACCCTAGGGCCGCGCGCGTCCATTGAATGTTCAGTGGGCTGCCTTCCGCCCACCAGCCCACCGCCAGCAACGCGATGCCGCAACTGGTTTGCGAGGCGGCCAGCACTTCGGGCGCGAGGTGTTGGAAATGCTTTTTGACGAGCACGCCTGAGAAAGACGCTGTGAGTGTGCTGCAAAACAACGCCACGCTGCCGGCCAG
>JANOWX010000372.1:0-3648 GCA_031418175.1 Acidobacteriota bacterium
CCAGGGCCGCGAACCAGGGCTGGTGCGCCAGTTGCGGCGTCAGCGCCTGCGCTGCTTTTGGCCTCGCCCGTCGCCCCGCCAATAGCCGTCGCCCCGCCAGTAGGAGGATGATCAGGCGGCAATTCAGCGCTATTCGGGGCCCCACGTTCAGCCTGCGCCGCGCCCGCAAAATCGCGATTGAGCGAATCGGTCGCCCAATATCCGGCCGCCGTCCCGATCAGCAAACCTGCCACGCCATAAAGGAGCTTCTTTTTGTCCATAATTTCTTTGGGAATTTCTTGGGGAATTTCTTTGGGATTCTTTCGCGTTGAGTTGAACCGTAATGATTGAAGCGGCAGAGTAAACTGCCCGAACGAGCAGCGTCAAATAAGGCATGACGAGGCGCGCCAATCGGCTTGCCAGCCTCGGGCCGCCGTACTAAGATCACGCCGCCGTCGAAAGCAAACGTGACGGCATTGATGACCAAATTTCCCCTGTTGACTCGATGAAGAACTTACTGACGCGCCGCGCGCGCGTAACAATTCGGTTGGCAAGCTGATCCGCCTTCGTTCACGATCGCTTGCCAAAAACAAAGCCCAGCACCTGGGTTGCAAGCGAACGCAAAAGGAGGCCGACATGAACACGCGACCGACAGAACGCGAACGAATCCTCTTCAAATTAGATCGTCTCTCCGAAACCGAAATCAACGAAGTCCTCGACTACGTCACCCTGCTCGAATCCAATCAAACCGAAGTGGGTCAAACCGAATCGGGAAATAGCCAGTCACCGCTATTTCCGGAAAGCGCGCCAAGCGCCGCCGATGAGGACGTGGTCGCGGTGCTCGGTGCGGCTTATGAAAATCGCCGCGCCCGTCAGGTTGTCGAATGGGAAGCGATTCGGCGGCGCGCCGATTCGCAGGCATCCGCCCGGCATTATGCCCGGCCCTAGTCTGGAATAAAGCCCTGATGAGCAATACGTGGTTAGCGGCAATCAAATTCTTCTGCACGTTGAGCCTGGCCTGGTGCGCGGGCTGGGCCGTTCCGCCGTGTTACGCCCAAGTGACGACAGGCCGCCCAGTCGCGACGGAACAGACGCTGGTCGCCAGTCTGGCCACGGCCGATGAAGAGCAACGCCTTGCACTTTTGATAGAGCTTTCAGCACTGTTCAAAGCGCGGCTCATGACGGCGCGCCCTAACACTATTGCGGTGCTGACCAGGCTGCTGCAATCCGCTGCCGCGCCCGTGATTCGCACGCACGCGGCGCGCGCTTTGGAATTGGCGGGCGACCCAAGCGCCATTGATGCGTTGCTTGCCGCCTTCAAGACCGAGCGCGCGATGACGACGCGCAAGACGATTTTATATGCCCTGGCGCCCTATTCAGCGCCCCAAGTTACCGCCGCGTTATTGCCTCTGCTGAATCACAAAGAACAAGAGATACGCGCCACGGCCGCCTATGTGCTGGCCGAGCAGGCGGACACTGCGGCGGCGATGCCGCTGCTCGAACTGCTGCAAAAGCGGCGCAAAGACCCCGACGCCTTTGCCCGCAGCCAGGCCGTGCGTGGCCTGGGCCGCATCGGGTATCAGGCGGCGACGAGTGTCTTGCTAGAATCCTTGCAAACAGACAAAGCCCAAATCGTCAGGCGCGAAGCCGCCACTGCGTTGGGCTGGCTGACGACCTTGCCCGCACCCAATGTGCTGGCGGCGCTGCGCACAGCGAGTCAGGCTGACGACCCTTACTTACGCGAGGCGGCACTGGCTGCCATTGCAAGAATCAATAACCGCGTTTCACCTTGAATCGCTCAAAGCTGACGGCGTCATCCGAAAAAACGAGAAATCCAGAAAAATGAATTTCTGCTAGACATCGCCGAGACATCTGCCTATCATCCGAGGCATCGCTTCATGACGAACCGGCGCATTCGTCGTCGGCACAGACAGTAACGAAGTTCGACATTAAGTATTAGATCAAGAAGCAACTGCTCAACTAGAGGGCAAGTTGCAAACTCAACGGAGCATTATGAAGGAAACCAAGTTTTCGCCAGTCACCAATATCGCCGTGACCAAGCGGCCCGATTCGCTGGCTGTGCTATGCATCGCCGCTTGCTTGTTGCTCGCCAGCGCCATTTCCATTGCCGCTAAATCGGATAACAAATCGGATATCAAAAAGGCTAAGACAGTGGCGCCTGCCGCAACGGAGACCTGCGATGTCGAGAACTTCGGCAAGGTCAACGATCATTACTATCGCGGCGCGCAACCGGAAGAAGGCCAATACGAACAACTCAAAACGCTCGGCGTGAAAACAGTGATAGACCTGCGCGACGACCCGCGCGATTATGCAAAGGCCAAGGCTGAATTGGCCGGATTGCGGTATATCAACCTGCCGATGAGCGATAAAAAATACCCGGTGGAGGATAACGTTAGTAAGTTTCTACAGTCGGCGAATGATGCCGACAATTGGCCCATCTTTGTGCATTGCGCGGGTGGCCGCCACCGTACGGGCGCGATGACGGCGGTTTACCGGGTGACGATGGAAAATTGGAATGTTGAGCGCGCCTACGATGAGATGAAGGATTATGACTTCTATACCCGCTGGGGCCACAAGGCGATGAAGACGTTTGTCTTCGATTACGCCAAAGAATTGGTGGCGCGCAAGGCGCGTCCGGTTGCGGCTGACGGCAGCGTGATTGCGCCCAACCGCGATAATTGAACAAGAACCAAAATAGTCGCTGGCTAGCCGAAGGGCGCGAAGCTTCTCAAGTTTCGCGCCCTTCGTGTTTTTAGCGGTTGGTACGGTACCGGGAGCGGTAGCAACCGGGTGCCCCCGAATGTACAAATCTTGAAGTCACCCGGTCGCTACCGCTCCCGGTACTGACCTTAGCGGCGGGCAAAAAACGCTTCGACCTCTTCGATCTCCTGCGTGGTCGGGCATGGCGGCAGGCTGTTCAGAAATTGCCGTCCGTAATTTTTGGTCAACAGCCGTGGGTCGAGGATGGCGATCACACCGCGATCAGTGGCGCTGCGAATCAAACGTCCCACGCCTTGTTTCAACGCGATGATGGCGGCGGGCACTGAGTATTCGTTGAAGCTGCTGCCGCCGTGGTTGTCAATGAAGCGCTGCCGCGCCGCCACGACGGGATCGGACGGCACCGCGAACGGCAGCTTATCAATAATCACGCACGACAGCGCTTCGCCACGCACGTCCACACCCTGCCAAAAACTGGAAGTCGCAAAGAGCACTGAATTCGGCGTGGCGCGAAACTTATCCAGCAAGCCGGAGCGCGAGCTTTCGCCTTGCATCAGGATGGGAAAATCCACTTCGGGCTCGACCAGTTCGCGCAGCATTTGCATCTGGTTGTAACTGGTCGAGAGCACGAACGCGCGCCCCTCGCTGGCGTTGAGCAGGCGGACGATTTCATCCGCGGCGGCTTCGGTAAAGCCCGAACTGCGCGGTTCAGGCATGCGCGGCGGCAGATACAACAACGCCTGCGTCTCGAAATCGAAGTTGGACTCGGCGACTAACTCGGTCACTTCGCCAACGCCTAAACGCTCGCGGATAAACTTGAAATTACCCGCGCTGGTCAGCGTCGCCGAAGTCATCACCACCGATTCAATTTTGCTGAAGAGCCGGTCATTCAAAATCCCCGACGCATCAATCGGCGTCGCCTGCATAAAG
>JANOWX010000373.1:0-13489 GCA_031418175.1 Acidobacteriota bacterium
CGCTGGAAGCGATGCGTACCCAGGCTCAATCCACAAACCGGTACTTCACCAGCGCCCACACCGCCGCGAAGCCGTCGCGCCAAGTGATCTTCTTCCCTTCGGCAAAGTCACGCCCGTAATACGAGATGGGCATTTCATAGAGTTTGTATTTGCGTTTGAGCACCTTGGCGGTGATCTCCGGCTCGAAATCGAAGCGGTTCGATTTGATCAGGAAGCTCTTGATCACGTCGGCGCGAAAGACTTTGTAGCAGGTCTCCATGTCCGAGAGGATCGCGTTGTAAAGCACGTTGGTGATAAAGGTCAGCAGTTTATTGCCGAGGTAGTGCCAGAAATTGAACGCGCGCCCCACCTTGCCGCCCGTCAGCCGCGAACCGTAAACCACGTCGGCCTTCCCTTCCAAAACCGGTTTAATCAGTTCGGCATATTCGGCCGGATCGTATTCAAGATCGGCGTCTTGAATGATGACGACGTCGCCGGTGGCGTAATGCAGCGCCGTGCGCAGGGCCGCGCCTTTGCCCATGTTCTGGCCGTGAAAATAAATCTTGTGGGGCGAACCTTGGCTCAGCTCGCGCAACAAGTCGCGCGTGCCGTCTTTCGAACCGTCATCCACGATGATGAGTTCTTTGCGCACGTCGCCGATGTTGGCGGCTTCGACTTTTTGGATGATCTCGTGAATGGTCTTGGCTTCGTTGTAAACGGGCATCAGGATCGAGAGCAGGGGTGGATTTTGCATTTCAGTAATCAGTAGTCGGTAGTCGGTTAATAGTTCTCAGTTCGCAATTGCCGAGCGGTGGTTGTCAGCATCTTTGCTGTTCAGTCTAACCCGTCGTCGGACACTGACAAGTTACTACCGGCTACCGACTACTGACAACCGACTACCGGCTACTGCTCTTTCCGCAGCACCTTGTCCAGCGCCGTCAGCAATTCATCGGCGGTGTAAGGCTTGGGCAGGAAGACGCCGAAGCCGACCTTGTTCGCTTCGGCGTGATAGCCCGAGAGTTTGACGCCGGTGGTGACGATGACTTTAACCTGCGGATTGAGCGCGCGCATTTCGCGGATGGCGGTCACGCCGTCTTTTTTGGGCATCATCAGATCGGTCAGCACGACTTTGATTTCGCCCTGATGCTGTTCGTAAAGGCGCAACGCGACTTCGCCGTCTTCAGCCGTCAGCACGCGGTAGCCGGACGCGAGCAGCGTGGCTTCGACGACTTCGCGGATGTTCTCTTCGTCATCCACGACCAGCACCAATTCGCCGTGGCCGGCGGCCAGGTCGTCTTCGGGCAGGTCGTCAATGTCGTCGGCGACAGCGTCGCTGGCGGGCAGGTAGATTTTGAACTGGGTGCCTTTGTTGACTTCGCTGACCACGTCAATGAAACCGCCGTGGCTGCGCACGATGCCGATGGCGATGGACAGGCCCAGCCCCGTGCCTTTGCCGTGTTCTTTGGTGGTGAAGAAAGGATCGAAGATGCGATCCAAAATGTCAGCGGGAATGCCAATGCCGGTGTCGCTGACGGTGGCGCGGATGAAACGGCCCGGCGTGACGCCGGTTTGCGGCGGCACTTCTTTTTCGGTCAGCAACAGGCTTTCCAATTCGATGCGCAATTGGCCGCCCTGGGGCATGGCGTCGCGCGCGTTCAGGCAGAGGTTCATCAGCATCTGGTGCAACTGCGTGGTGTCGCCGATGACGTAGGGCGGATCGCTCTGCAATTCGGTTTCGAGTTCGATGTTGCGCGGCAGCGTTTCTTTCAGGATGCGCGCGATGTCTTTGATCAGATGCGTCAGTTGCAGCGGGGCCTGTTCGCCGGTCGTGCCTTTGGCGAAGGTGAGCACCTGGCCGATCAGGTCTTTGCCGCGCTCGGCGCTTTTTTGAATCAGCGAAAGCCAGCGCTGGCTGTTGTCGTCGGTGAATTTTTGCTGCAACGGGCGCAACGACATCAGGATCGGCGCGAGCACGTTGTTCAGGTCGTGCGCAATGCCGCTGGCGAGCGCGCCGATGCTGTCCATGCGCTGGGCGCGCAGCAAATGGGCCTCAATGCGTTTGCGGTCGGTGATGTCGGTGTTGATGACGAGGAAGGATTTGGGCGCAGCCGCTTCGTCGCGCACCAGCGTCCAGCGGCCTTCGACGGTGATCTCGCGGCCCTCTTTGGTGCGCTGTTTGGTTTCGCCTGACCATTCGCCGTGTTCCAGCGCCTTGCCGCGCGCCTGATCGAATTTGGGCGAGCCTTCGGGGTAGAACAGCTTGCCCAGCGTTTGGCCCAGCGCCTCTTCCGCCGTCCAGCCGTAAATGCGTTCAGCGCCTTTGCTCCACAACTCTACGCGGTCGTCGAGGTCGGTCATCAGGATGGCGTCGCGCGCGCTGTCGAGCAAGGCGGCTTGCTGGCGCATTTGTTTTTCGGCTTGTTTGCGATGCGTGATGTCGCGCGCGACAAAGATGAGTTCGTGCGGCGCGCCGGTGAGCGGGTTGCGCAGCAAGCGCGCTTCGGTTTCCAGCCAAAGCGTATGCCCGTCCTGATGGCGGTAGCGAAAGGTTTCGCTGGTGTGATTTTCACCCAACGCGCGCAAGCGCACAGCCTCGGCCTTCTCTTTATCTTCGGGATGGACAAAAACGAGGAACGGCTTGTTGAATAAGGCTTCGGCCTGATAGCCGAGGATGCGGCGCGCCGCGGGCGAGACATAAAGGCAACGCCCATCGAGCGCACAACGCGCAATCACTTCGGTCGAATGTTCAGCCAGCGTGCGATAGCGTTCTTCAACGGCCCGCAACACGGCTTTACTCTGTTCGTCAATCAAAGCTTGTCCCTTCAATTCCACCAGCACCTTTTCACTTTCGCGTTCCGATTTCCCTTCGTTACCGTTGTTTCCGCCGCCATCGTTGCCGCCATGCGCGCCGCTGCCTGGGCCTGCTTCGGCGTTGGCTGCTTCGGCTTTGGCGGCACTGGCCGCGCGGCTGCTGACGGCCGTTTGCAAAGCGGTGCGCAGCGACGATTGGTCGAGTTGCGCTTTGGGCAGGCACTCTTGCGCGCCGGCGGCGAGGGCGCGGCGTGACGTTTCCTGATTGTTGTTGGGCGTGAGCACGATAATCGGTAAAGATTCCTGTTGTTGTTGCTGTGTCTCGATCAGGATGGCCAGGTCTTCGGCATCCGTCATCGCCAGATCGAGCAGCACGACGTCAATGCCGCCTTTATCCAGCCGCGCAAGCCCGGTTGAGAGCCGCCCGGCAAATTCAAACTCGAACGCGCTGTCTTGCGCTTGCGCCAGCCCGGTGACCGCTTGATTGTGCAAGTGGTCGTCTTCAATCACCAAAACCTTTTTTGACATCTTCACACCTACCCTGGAATCGGCACCACTATGAATGTTGTGCAAACAGCGTGGGCCCCGGGGTGGGGCGCGGCGGTCTGCGCCAGACAGTAAAAAGAACCAGCGCCGGGCAGAAACCGGCAAACGAGACAGTTGCGCGCGCGGGGGAACAAATTATGCTTGGGGCGCTCCGGCTCGGGCGAGCGGGAGTTTTGTTTCGAGCGCCGCGGAATCCACGGTGGGAAACCGCGCTGCATACGAACCCATTGACCAGTGAATCAGTGAGACCAGTGAGCCCACTGTGAGAGAGGATGCCAGTCAGATCAATTAAGGATGCGCGTGATTGTAGGGAGTTCGCTCATGCCGCGCAAGCAGTTTCTTCGGACTGCTGTGGAGGGGGCGGCGTTTATTGCTGAATCACTTCGGCGATCTTATCCAACAACTCGTCAGCGGTATAAGGCTTCCATAAAACGGCTTTGACGCCCACGCGCTTGGTCTCTTCGATGTTTTGTTGCGAGCGCAAGCCGCTGGTGGCGATGATTTTCACGTCGGGATTGATGTCTTGCATCGCCTGGCTGGCCGTCATGCCATCCAGACCCGGCATCGCCATATCCATCAGCACAATTTTGAATTCTTTCGGATGCTGACGATAGGCCGCCAGGGCTGCGTGTCCGTCGCTGGCGCCCTGCACGCGATAGCCGGCGGTTTCAAGCGTGGCCATGGTTACTTCCAATAGCGTCGGCTCATCGTCAACGGCCAGGATCAACGCGGCAGGCTCTTCCGGTTGTTGATCGGCTTCGACATCGGCGGGCAAACAGACGATGAAGCGCGAGCCTTTGCCGATCTCGCTTTTGACTTCGATGTAGCCGCCGTGGCCGCGCACGATGCCGGAGGCCGTCGAGAGTCCGAGGCCGGAACCTTTGCCAGGTTCTTTGGTGGTGTAAAACGGCTCGAAGATGCGGTCAATCACTTCGGGCGACATGCCGGTGCCGGTGTCGGTGACGGTCACGCGCACGAAGGGGCCAGGCTTGACGCCTTCGTATGTCCAAACGTCTTCTTGTTTGAGTTGCACGTTTTCGGCTTTGACCGTGAGCACGCCGCCGGTAGGCATCGCGTCGCGCGCATTGATGCAGAGGTTCATCAACACCTGGTGAACCTGCGTCTTGTCGCCGGTCAGCGGCCACAAATTATCCGGAATACTGGCATCCATCTTGACGTTCTTGGGCAGCGTCTCTTTTAAGATGCCGGCCAGATCAAGCAACAATTCATCGAGATCGAGCGGCAAGCGTTCGCCGCTGGCCCCGCGCGCAAAGGTCAACACCTGATCCACCAAGTCGCGGCTGCGCTCGGCGCTCTTGCGAATGAGCGAAAGCCAGTGCTGGCTGTTCTGATCGGTGAAGCGCTGTTGCAGCGTGTGCAGCGCCATCAGGATGGGCGCGAGCGCGTTGTTCAAATCGTGCGCGAAGCCCGAGGCGAGCGAGCCGATGCTTTCCATGCGCTGCATGCGCAAGACCTGGATTTCTAACTGCTGGCGGCTGGTGATGTCGGTGTTGATGACGAGCACGGATTTGGGCCGGCTGATTTCATCGCGCACCAGTGTATAGCGGCTTTCGACAATGATCTCGCGCTGGTCTTTGGTGCGCTGGCGCTGCTCATCCTTGTATTCGTCCTTTTCCTGCAATTGCCGCAGAACTTCACTGAAGCGCCGCGCATCCGGCGTGGCATAGATCAATTCGTCGAGGCGCTGATTCAACACCTCAGCCGAAGTCCAACCATAGAGGCGTTCGGCGCCGCGATTCCAGAAGAGCACGCGGCCTTCCAAATCCTGCACGGCAATGGCGTCCTGCGCGCAATTGAGCAGCGCGGCCTGTTCGCGTATCTGCTCTTCGGCAAAGCGGCGTTCGGTGATGTCGTTGAAGGCCATCACGCCCGCGACGATGCGCCCACGCTTGTTGCGCACGGGCGCGGCTTCGACTTGCAGGGTAATGACCGCGCCATCGCTGCGCCGGGTTTGCAAGACTTCGCTCGCCACGACTTCGCCCGCGTCAATCGCGCGCGTCAGCGGCCATTCGTGCGGTTGATAGCGTTTGCCGGCCAGATGGAAGAATTCGAATTTGACGCCGTCGCGCAATTCCTGCATCGAGCGGCGCATGATGTGCGCGGCCTGTTCATTGACGAGAATGACTTTGCCGGAGGGCGCTTCGACGATCATCACCCCGGCGGGCATCTGCCGCAGCACGCCTTGCAGCAACGTGCGCTCGGATTCGAGGTCCTTCATCAGCTTGGCGCGCTCGGCATCGGCGCGTTTGCGTTCGGTAATGTCGCGCGCGATGCCCTGCACGCCGCTGGGTTTGCCGTTTTTGGTGATGAGCCGCACGCTGATTTCGAGAATCAGTTGGTGGCCTTCCTTGGCGGTCAGTTCGAGTTCGTATTGCGTCTTGGATTTGCCGGTCAGTTTCTTTTCCAGCATCTCGCGCACGATCTTGCGGAACTCGGGCGTGAACGAAGCGAAGGCGCCTTTTTCCAAAACCTCTTCGCGCGTGTAGCCGGTCACCAATTCGCCGGCTTTGTTGAACGAAGTCAGATTGCCTTGCAGGTCAGTGGTGAAGACGATGTCGTTGGCATTCTCGAACAAGTCGCGGTAACGCTCTTCGCTCTCGCGCAGGGCTTCGTCGGCCTCGCGCCGTTCTGAAACATCGCGCGTGATGGCGAGAATTTCTTGCGCGCCACTGGGTTGGCGCACCAGGCGCGCGTTGCTTTCGCACCAGACATAATGGCCGTCTTTGTGGCGGCAGCGATAGGTCACGTTCTGTGTCAACGGACTGTTGAGCAGCGTCGTGTGCGCTTGCCGCACTTCCTCTACATCTTCGACGTGGAAGAACTCATAGATCGAACGGCCCACGCAATCTTCAGGTTCGTAACCGAGGATGCGCGTGACGGCGGGCGAGAGGTAAAGCACCTCGCCGGTCGCCGAGTAACGCCCGATCATGTCGGTGGATTTTTCAGCGATGAGGCGGAAGCGTTCCTCGCTCTCGCGGATTTTGCGTTCTGCCTGGCGGCGCTCGGTCACGTCGCGCGCGATGTAGCGAATGACGTCCGGCTGGCCCGGCGTGTCCGTGCGCAACGAGTTATCGAATTCCAGCAAACGTTCGGCGCCACCGGGCAGCCTGACACGCATCAAGCCTTGCGCGCGTCCCTCTTGAATGACGCGTTGCAGGTATTGATCGAACTTGCCGCGCACTTCCGGCGCCACCAATTCACTGATCCGGCGGCCCTGTAAATCCTGTGTGTTGTTGACACCGAAAAATTTCCAGGTCGCGCGATTCAGGCTCAAAAAGCGGCCTTCGACATCGTGCGTGCCGATCAACAAGCCGCTGTTTTCGACCAAATCGCGGTAGCGTTCCTCGCTTTGCCGCAAAGCTTCTTCGGCGCGCCGCCGTTCGGTCACGTCGTGCGATGAGATCAGAATCTGGCGCACTTCGCCGTCTTCGCGGCGCGCAAAGACCGTCAACTCGCTGTGCAACCAGCGCCAACTGCTGGTCGCATGTTTGGCGCGGTATTCGAGTTCTAAAATCTCGCCATCGGCACAACTACGAATGCGCTGGAACAACTCTTCCATGCGCGGGTAATCGTCGGGCGCGATCCAATCTTTGGGCGTCAGTTGGGTGAGTTGGCCGGTGCTGTAACCGAGAATGTTGGAAAGCTGGCGGTTGACATAAACGCTGCGTTGTTCTTCGAGATCATAGATGGCAATGATCTCAGGCGTAACGTCGGCAATCTCTTGAATCAGGCGCTGGCTTTCGCGCAAGGCCGATTCGCTGCGCTGGCGTTCGATGGCGTAACGCATGGCGCGCTGTAGCAGATGCCGGTTGATTTCGCCTTTGACGAGGTAATCCTGCGCGCCCGCCTGCATGGCTTGAATGGCGATGTCGTCGTTGTTGGTGGCGGTTAAAACAATGACAGGCAGTTCGGGGACTGAACGATGGATGCGGCTGAAGGTCTCTAAACCTTCGCTGTCGGGCAGGGCCAAATCGAGCAGGACAATATCAATGTCATTCTGTGCCAGGCGCGCCAAACCGGCCGCCAGACTGCTGGCCCATTCCAGTTCAAAGGCGACGCCCTTGGCCATGAATAAACCACGAATCGCTTGAGCATAGAGCGGATCGTCTTCGATGAGGAGGGCCTTCGCTTGTTTGCCGTTCATTCTCTACCTTATTGCGCTTCCCTTAAAATCAAGTGGCCGCCTGGTTGCGAGAATAGGCTGTGATGCATAGTCCCCGAACCAGTCCGCACTGATCCCAGCCCGGGCGCGCCTTCCCAGATACACGCCCTCATGGCCGCCCAGTACGACACGGCCAAGACCGAAACCAAGTTGCGTTGACAAATGTGCTGCTGGATTTTGGGACTGTGGAACTATGAGCACTGATCTGCCTGGCCGCGGATTGTATGCGTACTCTTTTTTTGGTGCAAGCAGCAATCGCGCTTAATTCCTGAGATTTCTTATCTTGGCTCGAATTTGATAAATCTTTCCCTGGAATCAATCTGCGACGAGCTTACTTGGCATCTAGTCATCACCTCGCTGACAACCTTCATTGAATTTCTGTCAATTCGAGCACAATAGATAGACGGCCATCCATGCCGTCTTGACGATCAGGCCTTTAGCGGCTATATCTGTCGCTGTCTTCAATAGACATTCGAGAGCGACAGAATTTTCCCAACCAGAATTCAGTTACATGTTTGTGCTCAGGCGCATTTTGATGGTGCGCGTGCTTGTCTGCGGACGGTCTGCCGAAACCGTTTTCCTGGTTTTGCTGTAAGCAGGTATAACTGTCGTTCAGCTTCCTTGCTATTCCCCCTTTTCTGACCTGTTCATTTCCAATTTGCATTTGTGCCTGTCTTGCGCGTCAAGGCAGGGTGAGGATTGCCCCAACTTGGCGTGGGCCTTTGTGCGTAGCGAGTGCCGCCGCACAAAGTGATGGCCACACCATTAACCGGACTAATTAACATGCTAGCCACGACATCTGTTCAAGCGATTCGCCTGCTGTTGGTGGACGATCAAGTCATCGTCCGTGAAGGATTACGCCTGCTCCTGGAAAATCAGTCCGGGCTGACCGTCTCAGGAGAAGCGGCCACCTGCCAAGATGCCGTGGCCTTGGCGGCGCGTGAACAGCCCGACATCATCCTGCTTGATTTGGATTTGGGCGCAACGCATGGCTTGGATTGTTTGCCAGAACTATTGGCGGTCGCACCGCACGCCCGCGTGCTGATTCTGACTGGCGTCTACGATTTGGACATTCACCATCAGGCGGTTGGCCGTGGCGCCGTCGGTATCGTGCGCAAAATGGAAGCGGCTGACGTCTTGGTCAAAGCCATCCGCAAAGTCCACGCCGGCGAAGTCTGGCTGGATGGCGCCTTGATGGCGCGTGTCTTGAATGACCTCTGGCGCGTGCGTACCGGTCAACCCATGGAAATGGCGGCCGTGGCAGGTCATTCAATTTCTTCCTCATCAATCCGGCTCAGTCCACCGCAACGCGAAGTCGTCGAAATGTGGAGCCATCAGGTTGAGCCGCCCACTCCTGACGAAGCCGCCCGCATTGCCCAATTGACCGAACGCGAACGTGAAGTGATCGGCTTGATCGGCGAAGGTTTGCGCAATCAACAAATCGCGGACCGCCTTTCGATCAGCGTCATCACTGTGCGCCATCATCTTTCCTCAGTCTTTTCCAAATTGGATGTGGGCGACCGGTTTGAACTGGCCATCTATTCATACCGGCACGGACTAGCCAAGCTGCCACTGTAAAAAATACCTGTAGAAAGCACTCCGCACTTAGCGCCAAACAGTGCGACTGAGTGACTTAAACATTACTCTTGGATTTTGTTTGCGGCAGTTCAAATTTTGGCTTTATTTAAGCAACCGCTTTGTCTATACTGCGCCCCGTCCCCAACAGCCGAAGCACCTCCGAATCCTAAAATCGCTTCGGTCGCTACAAATAATCAAAGGCGAAAAGAGGCAATTCGTTCTTGGGCCACGCAGCATTGCGCAGAGACGTTTGCCGGTATTATAGGTTCGATTTTTACAGCATTCCCGTCCAAACGCTCCCTACTTTCGTAATAAGCTCGCATCCTGGCACGCTGGACGAAAAAACACCGCACAAGAAAAGATAATGTTCTGGTTTGCAGTTCCTCAAAGCTGCCGTGTTGTCTGCCCTCATATTCGACCGCACTTTAAGGCTGTGCGACTGGCCAATTCAGAATCATGCAAGCTGGTTTGTGCGCCAGCTAAACGTAAAGGGAAAGAAAAACCTGGCTGTGACCGAGACATAGCCAACTGACGAACCGCATAAGCCATCCGAAACCCGATTTTTCGAGCTACAGTCGTTGCGCAAAACTCGTGGGTGAAGCTGATGGCGGGAAGGTTTGGTGCAGGCAGTACCGTTCGCCGCAATTGGGACGGTACTTAGAGAAGCCGAGGGAATTGTATTGTCCCTGTAAGACGGAGACCGATGATACGCCCCTCGGAACTGGTGCTATGAATGATTGCTTCCCGGCAATCATTCACCCGCTTTAGAAAGCTACGTAGATTTGGGGATAAGCGTTGAGAACCGCGTGCCCCTCTCAAAATGCTTAGGTGCGAAGCAGGCTATGAGGAAGAACCAACGAGTGAGTGAACCATCTCGGCGGGAAAAAGGTTGGGCCTTGAGTGCGGACTCCTTCAACAGATTGTTGGAGGGCTTGCACGAGGACCGCGACCAGGCTGGCTACGAATATGAACACCTACGCCGGGTGCTGGTGACGTTTTTTGATTGGCGTGGCTGTGCATTTGCTGAAGACTTGGCGGACGAAACGTTCAATCGCGTGGCCCGGCGGATGGAAGAAGGCGAAATCATCCGGAACTTGCCGGATTATTGCTATGGTGTGGCCCGTCGTTTAGCGCTGGAGGTCTTGCCCAAGCAAAGCAAGCAGGAAGATGACCCGCCGGAATTTGAACAGATGGCTGCCGCCGAAGTAGATTTGGATGAACGCCGCAGCCGCGAACAAATGTACGAGTCCTTCGAACACTGTTTGAAGCAGTTATCGCCCGAAAACCAGGAACTCGTCATCCAGTATTACCAGACAGAAAAACGGGCCAAGATTGATAACCGGATTGCACTGGCGAATAAGTTGGGAGTCACGCTAAACGTGTTACGCGTCCGCGTCTACAGATTGCGAGCAACCCTTGAGGACTGCATCAAAAAAAGTATAAGCGACAAAAAGCCCTGACAAGGCAAATAGGGTTGGCAGTTAGTCAACGATTTTCGGTTCAATACAATTTCGCCTTGCTGCTTAGCGTCGTTTTGCCTGTCGAAGAAAGCGGGTTTAAGCCCCGGGATTGGTCTGTAAAGGCGTGTAATGATTCGAGCTTAACCGCACTTTACAGTGCGGAAGAAATAACTACCCCCAAATGGACACTGTATCCACGATGGCCTTATCCGCAAACACGTATATGTAGGCAAATCGAACGACAACCCACCGTGGGAAAATAGAGCAGGTGAACACGTGAAAACGAGAGCGCGCGAAGACCAGGCTATCATTGGCTATCTGCTTGGGACAGCCTCCGAGTTGGAACAAAGCCAAATTGAGACTCGCTATTTCCGCGAGCCGCACTTCTATGAAGAGATGCTGGCTTTGGAAGAAGAGGTAATTGGCGATTACCTGAATGATCAACTGACGCCCGCCGAACGCCGCCAATTCGAACAGCACTTCCTGGCAACGCCGCGTCGGCAGCGCAAATATAAATCCATTCGCAAGTTAATTACTTTCATTGCCGATCAGGGAACAAATCAAGCGGCTGAGCCTCCGCAACCAATTAAGCCCGGCATACTGTTTTTTTCAGTGCGCTGGGCCAACGATTTTTTAGTGCCCAGGCTGGGCTTCCTCTGGACGCTGGCATCAGTGGCAGTGCTAACCTTGGGAGTGTGGATGCTGAGTGTGCAGGTCGCGGCCTTTCGACAACAGGTCGAGCAACAAGAGGCCCGGCAGGCTGCCACTCAAAAAGCCAACCCCAAGGCACGCACTAAACCCGCCAAACAACGGATTGAAAGCAACAACCAGCGCAATCTGTTGGCTGGCGTAGCGGATCAATTGCAAGCCTCTCTCGATGACCCGCCGGCACTATTAGCTGGCGGCACAACCAAAAGCACTGTTAGCACGGTTGCTGCCACTTTGCGACCCTCGCACTTGCGGGCTAGCGCTGCGACCCAACAGATTAGCTTGCCTGCCGAAGCCGCGACCCTGCGCTTACACTTATTGCTGCGAAACCCCGGCGCTGTTCAATTCATCGGTTTCAATGTTGTGCTCAAGACGCTCGACGGTGTTGAGGTTCTGGGGCGGCAAAACCTCACGCCGCAGGTTACCAAATCCGGCCGGGGCCTCAGCATTGATATTCCTGCCAACAAGCTTGGTAAAGGCAGCTATGTCGTAATCACCTCCGGCATCACCGCCAAGCAAGAGAGCAAGCAGGCTGACGAGTATTTCTTAGGCATTAATCGCGATTAGCGCCTTAGCGTCAATCAACCATTTCTTACCGGCCCGCAGATAGCTTCACCCCCTAGTGGCGAGGCGCTGCGGGCCGCACTGTTAATAATCGCCGCCTGACTGGCCCGACGGCTACAAATGAGCTGACACACCGCCAACCTTTTCAAATGCTCGGCAACCGCCTGAGCGTGGCTTGAACGTTGGCTTGGCCAAATTGGCAGCCAGCAGGCTGGTAAATTGCCTTTACGGTTTTCCCGCTTTCATCGGCAACCTCCAATGCCCAAATTTCCGCCAACAGCCACAGCTATTGCAGGACTGGCCAAGTGCCTCTATCTGCTTGTGCTAGTTCGCGTGTCCCTCCCCCTAAGGTGTAATGTTTCGTTAACTCTTCCACTCTTGAGTGTCTGTGGATTTTCAGGGACTAGGTCTTAAGTTGGATTTATCAATCTGGCTTGAGCTTTGTAGTGTCGGTTGGCCGGACTGTCGAGGTGGGCGACCTTATCTTCACTGGGCTTTAGAAGCAGATAAGGTCTTGCTAGCCCTCATCGCAGTAAGGCTGACCCGCATGATCTGCCGCTCTTGCAAGGGAGGTTCACGCGTTACCCAGCGTAACCGCTAAATCTCCCTTGCAGGGATTTTTATCAAGCAATGCCTAAACAAGCTGACACCATCCATCCCCCAGCTTGCCGTTTCTGCGGTTGCTGTTTCAGCACCTAATGTAAATAAACCTGCGCCGAACCCGCTGTGTTTCGGAACAGATGTTCCTCCCCGCTATCTGGCCCATTACCTTGTTACAAAAAGGTAGTTGCCACATCCCGTAAAGAGCAGTGCTTTGACTTACCCAGAAGTAACCAACCGCTGTTTACCACCTCTTAAACCCTGCTAGCGAGACTGAAAGAAAAAGTGACGTTATGAAACCAATGCCTGGCTCTGTTGCCCACCCGATTCGCATACAGTTGATAGACGATCAGGTCATTGTGCGCGAAGGGTTACGCCTGTTGCTGGAATCGCAACCGGGTCTGCACGTGGTCGGTGACGCGGCGAGCTGTAAGGAAGCAGTGGCATTGGCTCAAGCTGAACAGCCTGATGTGATCCTCTTGGATTTGGATCTCGGGGACAGTCATGGTCTCAACTGCTTAAGTGAATTGTTGACGGTTGCCCCCAAAACCAAAGTTCTCATTCTGACTGGTGTGTATGATCTTGATGTGCATCACGCCGCGATCAGCAGCGGCGCCATGGGCATTGTCCGTAAACTCGAAGCCGGCGATGTGCTCGTTAAAGCGATCCGCAAAGTTTCAGCAGGCGAGGTTTGGCTTGACGGCGTCTTGATGGCGCGCGTCCTGAGCGATCTTTGGAATACGCGCACACCCTCGGCTGATGCTCCCGCGAATGCGCCAGCGTTATCGGATAAAGAACGCCATGTAGCAGAGATGTGGCGTCCGAAAAATCAACCGCAAGATGATTACGAAGCGGTCAAGATTGCGCGCTTGACTGAACGTGAGCGCGAAGTGGTGACCTTGATAGGGGAAGGCTTGCGCAATCAGCAAATCGCTGACCGGCTCTGCATTAGCGTAATCACTGTCCGGCACCATCTCTCTTCGGTCTTTTCAAAGTTAGAGGTAGGTGATCGTTTCGAGCTAGCCATTTATTCCTATCGTCATGGCCTGGCTAAGCCCCC
>JANOWX010000374.1:0-1948 GCA_031418175.1 Acidobacteriota bacterium
GCACCTGAAATTGCAGGCCGTGAATGTGTAACGGATGCACCATGCTCATGCCCATCATCCCGCTGTTGTTGACCAGTTCCCACACTTCGGTGGTGTTGAGTTGCACCACTTCGTTCGCGGCGACTTCCTGCTCTTGATAAACCCGCCCGTTCAAGAGCCAGCGCATACCGCCGTTCGCCATTCCCATCGTCACAGCCAGACTGCGCGGCGCACTGCGATTCACGGCGTCTTCGAGCCGGTGGCGCGTGATCGTCGAAAGCCGTGCGGGCAAGCTAGAAGGTTCGCTCGCGCTGTTTGCCACACGCACCTGCATCACGCGGAACGGCGCTCCATTCGGCAGCGTTTGATTGCCGCCGTTCATTCCGACCTCCGCGCCAGTGAAGGCAAGACTGCGCAATTCCAACTCATCACCGGCGGCGCGGTCGCTGAAATCCAGCCATAACTCTACGCGCTCGCCGGGCGCGAGCATCACGTAAGCGCGCGTGGCGGCTTGTTCCAGCAAACCGCCGTCCGTGCCGATCACTTGCAGAGGCGTGCCGTCGCTCCACGCCAGTTTGTAAATGCGAGAATTCGAACCGTTGAGCAACCGCAACCGATGAGCACGCCGTGCCATCGTCAGCGCGAACGATTCCTGCCCGTTGACCAGTATGCGGTCGCCGAGAAAGCCGTCGTTGCCCATCATCCCACCGGTGTTGGGTTGATAAACGAATTGATTGGCGGCATCCTCTTTGCGGTCTTGCAGCACCAGCGGCAGGTCGTATGCGCCCGACGGCAACCCGAGAGCTTGTTCTTCCTCGTCGGTGACAACGAAGGCTCCGGCCAGGCCTTGATAAACCTGCGCACCGGTGCGCCCATCGGGATGCGGATGAAACCAGTAAGTGCCCGCGCGATTCGTCACCTCGAATTCATAGACGGCGCTTTGTCCGGGTGCGACCAGCAAACTGGGATGCGCGTCCATTTCGGGCGCGATGTGCAAACCGTGCCAGTGCATCACTGTTGCTTCAGGCAATTGATTGGTGAAATGGATGCGCACGCGCTGGCCGCGCTGCACGCGAATGAGCGGGCCGAGATAAGTGAACGGCAACCGCGCACGGCGCGGCGGAGCCACGATGCTTTGCACCGGCAACCGCGTTGGATACCCAAACCCGCGATTCGGCGTAGGCATCGGCTGCACGCTGGCCGGATCACCTTGCAGCACCGCACCTCGATAGCCCCACACACGCGTCGGCGTACCGAGCCAGAGCGACGCATCAAACACGGCGGCTTGCAGTGCGATTTCCAAATCCGCCGTCGTCGTGCTGGTCGCGCTGGCTGCATTCGCCGACAGCACCGCCGCGCTCCAACCGGTAAGTGCTAAAAAATCACGTCGTTTGATTGTCGAAAAAATCTGCCTCGTCATTTGGTCTCCTCGTTGTCAGTTCCCGCAGCCTTTTAGCAAGCACGATGCCACGCGACCTTGGCACGTAAAATGCCCCACCAATGGCAGCAAACGTTCCCGCTGTCCCACCGACAGCGGGAGAAAATTCGCAACCAAGGAGTTTGATCGCATGAAAAAACCTATTGTCGCATTGTTCGCATTCGCCTTGCTGGCCGCCGTCGTGGCGAGTGCTACTGTGCATGAAAAAGTGAAGTTGACCGGCTACGTGGTAGACGTGGTGTGTTTCGCGGAAACCGCTAAGGGCAAGCCCGAAGCGGCCACCAAAGCCGCTGGCGAACACACGAAAGAGTGCGCGCTGATGGCGGATTGCATCAAGGGCGGTTATGGCATTTACGCCGATGGCAAGTGGTATCCGTTCGACGCTAAAGGCAACGAACTGGCAAAAGCCTTGTTCGAGAAGACCGCCAAAAAAGACCACATCAAGATGACCGTCGAAGGCATGACACACGACGGCAAAGTGCTGGTCGCTACACTCACTGAGGCTCAATAAAGACGCCGCGCTGTCTGATT
>JANOWX010000375.1:0-24365 GCA_031418175.1 Acidobacteriota bacterium
TCCACGGCGGGCGGTTCGCCGTTCTTGGCCGCGCGCGCCGCGAAGGTTTGGCCGAGCGGTTGCCAGGCGCGCTCTTCGCGTTCGCCCAGGTAGCGCGTCATCTGGCGCACCAGCGGCAGGTAGAGCGGCGACAACGGCAGATCGTTCCAACCCGCGTCAAAGGTCGTGGTAAGCAGCAGCGCCTTACCGCTCCCGTAGCTCTTTTCGATCAGTGCCGGGCTGCCGTCTTCAAAACGCGCCAGTACGGTGGCGGCTTCTTTGGTGGTCGCGCGCCAGTAATTGAACACGCGCGCCGAGGCCAGCCGCCCGCTTTGGCGGAAGACTTCAAAGACCGGATGATCGGTTTTGATGTCGCTGAGCGAGACGTATTCGCCGCGCAGATTGACCTGCGCGTCCAGTTGCGCGGGCAGCAGCGGTTGCAGCGCCGCATTGAACGCGCCCGCTTCGGTGTGCGGCCCGGCGGATATGACGAGGCCGCCGCCTGCTTCTACGAATTTGAGCAGCGCCTGGGCCAGCGCGGCATTGATGGCGGCGTCGTTGAGCAGCACGACTTTGTATTCGGGCAGTTCGCCCGGATTGACCGAGCCGGCGGTTTTGACCGTCAGCGCGAAGGGCAGGTTCTCGCCCGTGGTCAGCGCGTTGCGCAGGTAAAAGCTTTCGCTGCGCCCGCGCGTGGCTGTCTCGATGGCGAGCGCCTTTAACTGCTCGGCGCGCCGCAGCGTGAGGAAGAAACGATTGTCAACCGGGAAACTATCGCCTTCGATCTGGATGACGGCGCGGTTGATGCCTTCGTTCAGATTGAAGCCGGTGAATTCGACGGTGGCCGTGTCGCGCGCGGCGATCTTCAATTCGCGCTTCTCGACGACGTGGTCGTTCAGGTTCAATTCGACGCGGACGCCCTCTTTGGCTTCGTCGCTGTGATTGGTGATGCGCGCGCTCAGCTTGTCGGTGTACTTGGCCTGATAAATCAACGGCTGCGCGGCGACATCCGTGACGGCCAGGTTGGGCTGGTTCGCCTCGCCCACATCAAGCGTGACCAGCTTGATGTCTTTGCTCAAGCGGAAGGCCGCGTCCGCCGCGTTGTGCCCGTTGGCCTGGAAATCGGAAAGCAGGAGTAGGCGCTGGTTGGCGGTGTTGGCCTCTTTGAACAGCGTCTCGGCCCCGCGCAGGGCTTGTGTGTAATCGGTGCCGCCGAGGCCGGGCTGCGCGGCGTCGAGCAAGGCTTTGAGCTTGGCTGTATCGTTGGTGAAGCGGCTCAGCACTTCGTAGCTGTTGCCGAAGCCGATGAGCGCGAAACGTTCATTGCCGCGCGCCTCGTCAATCAGCGCCTGCGCGCGCGTCTTGGCCTGCTCGAAGTGTTTGCCGTAACGCATGCTAAACGAGGTGTCGAGCAGGATGACGTTGGCGCGTTGCCCGCGTTCGCTCTCCGCCGAACCGTTGCCGAAGTAGGGGCGCGTGAACGCCATCACCAGCAACAAAAAGGCCAGCGTGCGCAACAGCAACAGCAACAGGTTATGCAACGTGCGCCGCCGGATGGTGCGTTGCGGCACCTGGCGCACAAACATCAGCGAGGGGAATTCGACTTTTTGCGCGCGGGTGCGGCGCACCAGATGCACGATGATCGGCGCGGCGACGGCGGCGAGTCCGAGTAGAAAGAGTGGGTTGAGAAACGACATCAGAGCTTGTTCTCGTAAAGATCGGCGATGGGGAAACAGAGTTCGTAGTCATCCCAATCCAAATTGCCGTAGCGAATGGTGAAGCCGGCAAAGCGTTGCGGATCGAGGTACGCCCGAATCTGCGGATGGCGCGCCTTGCGCAGGAACGGCTCGAAATCAACGACTTGCTCAACGCCATTGCTAAATTGAAGCCGCAATTTGTAACCGGAGAGTTGTTCAGCGCGCACGATGTCAACCGGCACGCCCGCTACCAACTCAGGGTCAGCTACAACATCTGTCGCAATCATCATTTTAACCTCTTGGTAATTTTCTCAGGTTTGATCGCCTTGCCGAGCACAATGAAATCAATCCATTTTTGCACGATCTCCCCGGCGCGATGTTCGACCAGTTCTTGAAAGTGTTTCAACTACGAAGGTTTGAGCGGCCGCCTGCCATTGGTCTCCTTAAAGACAATCTGTGTTACTTGCCCGTTCACCGTATACAGTTCA
Organism: Acidobacteriota bacterium; assembly: GCA_031418175.1. Lineage (GTDB taxonomy): Bacteria > Acidobacteriota > Blastocatellia > RBC074 > RBC074 > JACPYM01. The sequence goes on from JANOWX010000375.1 coordinate 2,165, forward strand.
GCTTTTGTTTCGCGCTCCTGGCATTGCCCGTGAACGTGGATCGGTTCATGCTCGTTCGCATAGAACACCACCGCGACCCCCAGATAGTCATATAGCTTTGGCATAGCTTAAGCCACGGCAAATTCGGTCAGCGGCCGCACTTCTGCCGGTTGAAAGCCCAACACAATATCTGTCTTTGGCACGCCGGCTTCCAGCAGCGCGTCGGCCACGCACCAATCGGTGCTGTCCTGCTGAATCCAGAGTTTTCCTCCAATCAGGTCAAGATGAATGACCGAGCTGTAGACGCGGCGGCCTTTGTTATCCCAACCGACGTGGGTGACCAGGTAATGGTCATTCGCCTCATCAATTACGGCTTCCGTCGTAATATCACCGTAGGAAAGTTTATAGCTGGCGTATTCCGTCACGACGCGGCGCGCGATGTCGCGGTAACGGGCGGCCTTGTCCATTGTTACTGCTGTAGCCATTCAGTGATCCTTTCCTGCGCAGCATCAAAAACCACAAGATTGAGCTGCTGCTTTTTGATGACGAAGCGCCCGTACTTCTCCGCAAACAACTGGTCGTAAATCTTCTCTGTCACAGCTAGAAACAACCTGCGTTCCGGCTCGGTTTCGGACAGGATGTCGCGGTACAAATTGTATTGACCGACAGCCTCGTGCAAATCGTGCGCGTGTGAGCGGCTCAGAAAACTTTTGATCTCGACGGCGATCTTTTGCGTGCCCTTTTCGGCCGCCAACAGATTACGCTCAGCGCCGAGATCAATGTAAAAGTTCTGCCCGCCGTACCCGATGCGCAGCGGGTCGGCAGTGATCGTCCAACCATCAGCCTGCAAGGCTTTGACTACCTCATCGTGATAAACATCCCGTGCTGGCATCTTCTTACTTCCTCACATCCGCGCCCGCTTCGCTAAAAACGAAAACAGTGCAAAATCCAGCGGCTTATCCGTCGTCAGCAACTCGTAATCAATCTTGTTCGCCGCGCAGCCATCTTTCAGCCGCGTGACGTGCGCGTTGATCGTTTGCCGGTAGCCGTCGGCCAGCACGTCGGGCAGCACGTGCAACTGCTCTTCGGTCTCGGCGTCTTCCAGCAAGACCGGGTCGGTGAAATCGAAGTCCAGTTCGTTCTTGTCCAGCAATTGAAAGACGATCACGTCGTTGCCTTTGAAACGCAGATGCTGCAAGGCGCTGATGATCGCTTCGGCGTCGTCGTACAAGTCAGACAGCACGACGATGATGCCGCGCCGGGTGATGCGTTCGGCGACTTCGTGCAGCACGCTGGCGAGCTTGGTTTCGTTGCCGGGTTCGAGCTGCTCCATGCGCCCGAAGATCGTGCGCATGTGACCGGTGCGCGCGTGGGCCGGCACGTGCGTGCGCACCGTCTCGTCAAAGGCGATCAGGCCGACCGCGTCCTGTTGCCGGTTGATCAGATAAGCCAGCGATGAACCCAGGAACTGCGCGTATTGCAGCTTGCTGACCGGCCCCGTCGAGTAGCGCATCGAAGCCGAAGCATCCATGATGATGTGGCATTGCGAGTTGGTGTCGGCGCGGTACTTTTTGATGTAGTAGCGGTCGGTGCGCCCCAACAGCTTCCAATCCAGATAGCGCAGATCATCGCCGGGCAGGTACTGGCGGTACTCGGCGAACTCGGTCGAAAAGCCGGTGAAGGGCGAGCGGTGCAGGCCGGAGATGAAACCTTCGACGACGGTGCGCGCGAGCAGTTCCAGCGAATTGATGCTAGCCAGCACTTCAGGCGCTAGAAAGCGGTTGATGGATGTAGACGAGACGGATGGCGCGGAGAACTGCGCCGCCGCTTTGACTGGTTGTTCGGTTTCGGTTTTACGCTGCCACCACATTCGTTTTACCTCGCACATCAGGCTGGCGAAGCCTATGGAGTGCGTGCGGCACGGGCCGCCGCTTTGGTAGTCCGTTCGTCTATTGAACCAATCAACGGCCCAGACGCCACGGCACTCGTTTCTTCCTGATGGGTTGAACGCGAAGTGACTACCAAAGCGGCGGCCCGTGCCGCACGCACTCCATAGGCTTCGCCTCGCCATGCTCGTACAAACATCCGGCAAGTCTTATAGCCCGGATTTCGGCTCTGGCACGTGTTCAATCAGCTTTTTGATAACGGCGTCCGAATCAATCTTCTCCGACTCCGCCTGAAAGTTCGTCAGCAAGCGATGCCGCAACACCGGCCCGGCGATGGCCCGCACGTCTTCGCACGACACGTTGTAGCGTCCGTGCAGAATCGCGCGCGATTTGCTCGCCAGAATCAGAAACTGCGAAGCGCGCGGCCCGCCGCCCCAGGTCAGCCAGCGGTTGATGAAATCGGGCGCTTTGGGCGTGTTGGGGCGGCTGTGGGTGACGAGGTTGACGGCGTAGCGAACGACGTGATCGGCGGCCGGGATTTTGCGCACCAGCCGTTGGAAGGCCAGGATTTCCTCCGCGCCCATCAACCGCTCGAACGTCACGTCCTGCACCGAAGTGGTCAGCTTGACCACCGCGATTTCATCCTCTTCAGTCAGATAGCCGATGCGCACGTTAAACATAAAACGGTCAAGCTGCGCTTCGGGCAACGGGTAGGTGCCTTCCATCTCGATGGGGTTCTGCGTGGCCAGCACGAAAAAGGGCTTGGGCAGCGGGTAGGTCGTGCCTTGCACAGTGACGTTGCCTTCCTGCATCGCTTCGAGCAGCGCGGCTTGCGTTTTGGGCGGGGTGCGGTTGATTTCGTCAGCGAGAATGATGTTGGCGAAAATCGGGCCGTGGATGAATTGCAAGGTGCGGTGGCCGGTCGCGCGATTCTCTTCGATGATCTCGGTGCCGGTGATGTCGGCGGGCATCAGGTCGGGCGTGAACTGGATGCGCTTGAACGAGAGATCAAGCACGTTCGCCAGCGTGCGGATCAGCAGCGTTTTTGCCAAACCCGGCACGCCGGTGATGATCGTGTGTCCGCCGACGAAGAGCGACATCAGCACCTGCTCGATGACTTCATCCTGTCCGATGATCGCCTTGCGGACTTCATTCATGATGCGGTCGCGGGCCTGGGACAGCTTGTTCAATAACTCCTCGTCGCGGATCGCCTGTGTGTCAACAGCCATTCAGTTTATGTGATTCCTTTCGTCTCAAGTTTCAATCGTTGGATTCAACCACGGGGGACACGGGGGAAAGCCTGAGAGAGTTTCTATGGTTCTTCCCCGTGCACCCCGTGCTCCCCGTGGTTTAACTGTTCAGTGCGTCAGCGCATACACGATGTAATTCACGCCGAATTTGTAGGCCTCGTTCGTCTCTTCAATCGGGCGGAACGGGTTGTCGGAAAACTGCCAGAAGTCGCTGGCATCGTAGTTGTAATTGATGACCATCATCAGCCGCCCGGTTTCATCTTCCAGTCCCCAGAACTCCGGGTTGAAGCCGCCGCCGCCATAAACCGGCGCTACCTCGAGCGTCTTGATCGAGAAGAAGCAGTTGAAGACCGGATGTGAAAGGTCGAGCTTCTTCAGTTCCAGTTCGGGCATGGCGCGTTTGACGTGCGCTTGCAGGACGGCGAATTGGCTGGGATGGCGGAAGTCGTCCACCAGAATGAAACCGCCGCGCAGCATGTACTCGCGCATCCCGGCGATTTCCTTGTCATTGAGGTTCATAAATCCGACTTCGCAAAGATAAACCAAGGGATATTTGAATAACTCAGGATTGTCGAACGAGAAGATCGGTTCGTTGATGTCCAGGGTCACGTCGGTCTTGGAGGTTTCGGCCACGATTTTCATCAGATGCCGCCCCGCCGCCGGGTAATCGTGCGACCACGGCGGGCCGCCGTCGCCGAGTTGCAAATTGTATTCGTACAGTTGCGCGTACTGACTGGTGTCGAAGCGGATGCGCGCGAAGGTGAAGCGCCCAGACAAATCCTTGTCGAGTTTCGGAATGTTGTTGTCGTAAACCGCCGGTCCCTCAAAGGCCGGTTTGCGGCGTCCGCCGCCGCCGCGTTGCGGACGTTGGGCGAGCGCCAGCCCGGCGATCAAAAGCAAACTGACGGCCACGGCAATCAGCCGGCGTTTTTGCATAAACTGCTTATTCATAGCCCTGTCCCCTCAAGATGCTTGCGCCAGCTTAAACTGAGCCGGAAGGTTTTCTTCGCATTTGGTAAACACGTAGTCGAGCGCGCCTAAAAATTGCCCCAGATCATTCACCGAATACGGCGCGGCCTCGAAGACCTGGCCTGCGTCAGTCAGCTTATAAAACTTCCAAAACTGACCAGTGGAAACAACGCCGTAAATATCCAGATGGTAACCGGCTTGTTCGTTGTTCAACCGGCACACCTTCATTTCCACCAAACACTGCGCCAAGCCCTTTTCAAAATCGTCTTTCTTGGCTTCGACTACGCACAGCAGCGGCTTAGTCACATAAGCCATCTTCGGGGCGACCAGATAATCCACCAAGCCTGTCAACTCGTCGCTTTGCAAGGAGGCGGACTTCCAGATTTTCAAGCGCGGGTGACGATCAATCACTTCCTCACAGTAAGCATCAATCAAGAGTTCTTTGGCGCTTTCGGAAAAGACCAGATCGAAGTTCCTCTCCAGCCGCCGCAGCCGTTCATCCAGAAAAGCGCTGGCCTGAAAAGGCTGCGCTTGAATTTCCCAGCGCAGCAATTCGGAAAGCTGCAACTCCTGCAACGCCTCCGGCAACGTGAAGCTCGAAAAATTCCGTTTCGCTTTTTTTGTTTTTGCCTTTGCTGCCATTTCCAATCTCCAATCTCCAATCTCCAATTACGGATTGCCGGCCAGCTTCAACAACAAATCCTGCGCCTTATCAAAGCCCGGCGCGAGTTCCAGCGACTTCAGCACCGCGCGCCGCGCTTCCTTGCCTTTGCCTGCCGCCATAAAACCGCGCGCCAGATTGAAGTGCGCTTCGGCGATGTTGGGCGGATTGGCAGCCAGCGCCACGCCGAACTCGCGGATGGCCGCGTCGTTCTGATGCGCTTCGAGTTGCAGATTGCCCGCCGCCGTGTGCTCCGCGTGATCGAAGGGATTGATGTAAAAGGCCAGCTTTAACAACTCCAGCGCGCGCGTTTTGTCGCCTTGTTCCAGTTTCAGCTTGGACAGCTTCTGCAAGGCATCGTAGTTGTTTTCATCCACTTTGACCAACGCTTCGAGCATTACGATGGCCGCGCCTTTGTCGCCGCGCGTTTCATAAATTCCCGCCAGCAATTCATAGGCATTGCCACCGCCCGACTGGTAAGGGAATAGCTCAATGCAACGCTTCAAATGCGGAATGGCTTTATCCGGCGCTTTGTCTTGCACGTGAAGCATGCCCGCGCGCAGGTTCAACGTGAAATCATCCGGCTGGGCGGCGGCTTGTGTGAAGATGTCTTCCTTCTTCATTTCAGCCAGCGCCTTGTTTTTCCAGCCCGATTCGAGCGCCTTGACGTATTTGCCCGCCTTGCTTTCGATGTATGCGGCAAAGGCCGTATCGAATTCTTCTTCGCTCAGCTTCAAAACCTCGCGCAGGATTTCGGGCGTGCGGCGTTTCTCTTTGTAACCGCGCAACATCGCCAGGATTGAATCAAAACCGTATTTGTCGTTGATGAACTGGCAAATCTGCGAGGCCTGGAAATACGCCAGCGGAATATCGTCGCCGCGTTTGGGACGCATGAAGCCGCCATCCAAATCGGCGATCTTGAACCAGCGCCCGTCGGCCAGCGCCTTGATATTCATCGGATTCCAATTGGCGCCCCAGCCGGGCCGCGCGTTGTGTTCCTCAAACACCGACAGCCCTTCTGACAACCAGCGCGGAATCAGGTGGTCAGTGATTTGCAGCGTGACGACGTGCGTGTATTCGTGCCAGAGCGTGCTGCCCCAATTGAATTCGCCGCCGGGCCGCGCCGAGGGTGAATCCTGCACAATCAATTGGCCGAAGCAGACGCCCAATGCGCCCAACCCAGGCAGCCCCAGCGTGCGCACGGCAAAATCTTCGTGGTTCGGAAAAATCTCGGCGACGATTGGTCCCTGTGGCGTGAATTTGTATTTCGCGGCCAGCTTCTGGTGCGCTTCCGTCAGCAATTCGGCGGCGTAGCCTTGAATCACGTCGCTCTCTTTGGCGCCGGTGCGGATGATGAAATTGCCCGCGTTGTAATCGCGGAAATCGGCCATCGCATCCAGCAGGTCGAGCGTGTTCTTGGCCCAGATGTTGAACGGATCGCCTTTGAACGCGGCCTCGATTTCTTCGCGCCCTTCTTTCAATTGATTGCTACGCAGCAGGGCCTGGCCGAGCGCCAGATGCGCCGACCAGAGGTTGGGCGTGAACTCGATGGCCTTGCGCAGGAAGACGATGGATTCGGCGTAGCGCCGCTGGTTGGTGGCGTAGTGGGCCAGTGTTTCGTAAAGCTCGCCGCTGCGCGGATTGATTGCCAGCGCGGTTTTGACCGCCAAATCGTAGTCAGCCAACCGATGGTTGACCCAGTGCGAGGCGGCGCGCAACGCGTGGACGTCCAGCGCGTTCGGGTTGAGCTTCAGCACCTCGTCAATCTTCTTGGCCGCGTCGGCGTGGCGCTCGGCATCCAGGTCGGTGCTGGCCTGGATGAGCTTGGCTTCGTAAAGATTGGGGTTGATCGCCAGTGCTTTGGCCAGCGCCTGTTGCAGCGTTTCGCCGCCGTCCAGCCGTTTGTTGCGGGCGATGGCCAGGTGCAAGCGCGCGCTGTTCGGGTTGATTGCCAGCGCGTCTTTGAAAAAATCCGCCGCCTCGGCGTAATTGTATTTCGCCGTGAATAGCTCGCCGCCGCCGATGTGGGCGTCAATGTATTTCTCGTCCGCCGCGATGGCGTCGAGGTACATGTCTTTGGCTTCCTGGTATTTTTCCAGATAGGCCAGCACGGCGGCGATGCTGGTCAGCGCGGAGGCTTCTTCGACATCGTTGTCTTCGTAAAATTTGACGATGGACTGGAAGGCGAATTGCGACTCTTCTTCTTTGCCGGTCAGCCGCAGCAATTCGCCGCGCCGCAAATCGGCGCGCAGCTTGTGGGCGAACTGCGGCTTGAGCGCTTCGAGGGCTTCTTCCTTTTCGCCCGCTTTCTTGATGGCTTCGTCAACCTGCTGGCCCACGCGCTCGAAATTTTTCAAGGCGTCGGCAGAACGGCCCGTCAGCGCCTCGACTTCGGCTAGGGCCAAACGCGCGACGGCGTTGCCGGCTTTGCCGGTCAGATATTTTTTTGCTGTAGCTTCGGTCTCGGTGTATTTGCCCGTTTCGAGATAAGCGCGCAGCAGCCCTTGTTGTGCGCGTTCATCATCGGCTTTGGCGGCGAGCAGCTTGTTGAATTGGGCGACGGCGGATTCGTACTTGCCGGTGTTGAGTTCTACTTCAGCCGTCTCGATGGTGATTTCCTGCGCGGCGACACAAGCGCAAACGATGAGGAAGGCAGCGAGGAAGCTCAACGAAAGCAGCGCACGATAAACCGCCGTGCGTTTGTCTTTGCCCGCGCCGCTTTCAGTCACCGACAAGCCCAAGGATTGCCGCACATCGTTCCTTCTCATCATCTTTGCTGTCACTCCTCAATTTCTGCTTGGTTCTTTCTGCTTGGCGCGAATGCCTTGTCCGATGCGCGCCAATTCAATCAATGATTTTTCGAGTTCGTCGTAATAAGCGTCTTCGTTCAATTGCGCCTTGCGCGCCTTGATGCGCTCGACATCGCCTTCCACCCGCATCTTGTCTTCAAAAAGTTTTGCCAGCACGGGATCGCCGCCGGCTTGCTGTTGGGGCAGGGAATCGAAATACGTCACGCGGGCCATACCGCCATCGCCCGCTTCGGCGGTTTGATGCCCCGCGCCATCGCCGTTGTCGTCAAGCAACGCATGTTCGGTGGCCAGATTGCCTTTGCCCTCGAATTGCTTGGCGACCAGCTTGGTGGCGTATTCAAACGCTTCCAGCACCGAGACGCGCCCGCTTTTGTCCGCATCGGCTTCAGTATTGCCGAGTGCCCCTAGGGCATGGATGAAATGTTCAGGGAAGCGTGTGGCGTTCTGTTCCATCCCGCTGCGGGTCGCGGTGATGACGATGCGATTTCCGCCGGTCAGACTGCCAGACAGCGGTTTGATAAATTCGCCGCTGGCACTGGCCATGTTGATGACGACGACATTGCGTGCGGGCAGCGCATTGATCAATTGCGCATATTCATTGGTGCCCAGGTCGGGGCCGACGAGATTGAACTTGGCGAGCTTGCTGTTGGGGTCGTAGGTGCCGTGCCCGATGAAAAAGACGAAGAGTTGCTGCTCCGGTTTCATGGTATTGCGCAACAGCACGAAGGTCTGCCGCACGACTTCGGCGCTGGCGCGCAACTCTTTGGCCGTATCCAACAGTTTTTCGGCGGGCTTTTCCGTCAGAATGAACGTGTGATCTTCGGCAAAGCCCAGCTTGTCGAGCAGCGCCGCGCGCAGCTTGGCCGTCCACTCGGCAAACTTCTTGCCGTATTGCTCTTCGCCGCTGATGCCGCTGATGACGACAGCGTATTTGTTTTGATCGGCGGGCAAGCGTTGCGCCGGTTTGATTTCGGCAAGCGCGGGCGCGGGGTTTTGAACAGGCGGGCGCAGACCAGTTTCTTGCGCGCAAGCCAGCGTGGCAAATGAGCAGAGCCAGAAAATTGTTGAAAGTAAAAAACGCATTGTGCTGATAGATCGTTTGGCAGCCTTCATTCGTGAGCTAATTGCTACGGGTTTTGAGCCATGTTTCAAAAGCTTCGAGGGCGTAGTCTTGCCCGGCAGTCTTACTTTGTTCTAGGAACGCTGCCAGTTCGGTTGCTTGCACTTTGGGGAAAGTCGGGCTGGTTGAACGGCGCTGATATTGTCCGCCAATCAGTTCATAAATTTCCAAGCTTGGGTCGTCGTAACGCCAAAACTCCGGCACGCCGAAGCGCGCGTATGTCGCAATTTTGCTGCGCGAATGACTGGTCAAATCCACTTCGATCACCAGTTCAGGCGGCGGATCAACGCCCAATTCAATTCGTTCTTTGCCGATTACCTTGGCCACATCGCGCAAGTAGTAGCAGGAATCAGGCTCGGCGCTGAGACCGAGATCCTGGCGTTTGAAAGTTGTCGAACCAGCCGCGAGCGCCCGCAGGCCGTGGGCTTTGGCGAGGATACGCACCATTGCGGTCAAGGTCTCTTTATCGGTTTCATGGCGATGAAGTGGAGCCATAACTTCCAAGTCCCCTTCGGTGTAGGCTGTGCGTAATCCGCGATGGTTGCCGAGTTCGTCGAGCAAGGCTTCGTAAGCTTCCCAACTGACGTGCTGAAACATCTGCCGTTGCCCGGGCTCAAGCTGGTGAATCCGAGTGAGCATTTCCATAACGGGGGCCGCCGCTGCTGCTGTCTTCATCCTTCCTCCTTCGTCTTTTTATGCCAGCCCTTTGCGTTTGCGCAGAAACCACTCGCCGCTAGCCAGTCCAATCAACAACAAAAAGTTGATCGGCATATCCCATAAATCCTTGCTCACGCGTTCAGAATTTTTGCCTTCCAGTTGGGTGATCTCTTCGAGCATCTCGCTGGCGCGCGCGAGCGGGTAATACTTGCCGCCGGTTTCGGCCGCGATGCGTTTGAGCAGTTCGACGTTTTGCGCGGCGTCGTTGAATTCGCGCGTGCGGTCAGAGACCAGGAAGCTGGCTTGCGCTTCGCCCAGCGTCGCGCCCGCGCGTTTGGCCGTCAGTTCCAGTTTGTAAAGGCCTTTCTCGTCGGGTGTGAATTCGCTGCGGTAATCGCTGACTTGCTCATTGAAATTGAGCTTGAGCGGCACCTCTATGCTCGCGCCGGAGGGTTTGGTGATGCGCGCCGTGACGACGGCGTCTTTCACCGCTTCCCATTTCTTATCGTTGACCTCGCCACGCAAATTCACCACATCGCCTGCGGCGTAGACATCGCGTTCGGCAGTCACTTCGTATTGATTCGGCGTGGTGCTGACGACGTAGCGTAGCAACTGCCGCCAAAACGTCTCGTGCGCATTGCTTTGCGAGGGCATCTCCATGCGCCAACGCCAGGTGTCGTTGGTGGTGAAAGCTAGCGTGCGCCCACGGCCATAACGCTCTTCAGCCAACAGCGGCAGCACGCGGTTTTTGTCTTGAATGTTGCGCGCTTCCAGGATCAAGGTTGCGCCGGGTTTGAGCGTGGTCAGCGTTTCAAGCACGGTGAGCGCGGGCAATTCGTCCCAGGCCTTCGCGCTCAGATTGCGATCTTCGGCCAGGCGCGTGACGGCGTGCGTGCGGCCACGCGTGGTGAGCGCGGCTTTGAAATTGGAGACGGCTTCGACCTCAGGCTCTTCTGGGCGGTCATTCAGATAGAGCGGCAACAGGTCGGCAATCGGCGTGTTGGCGTATTTGCCCGCGTCGAATGAATGCCGTCCGCCCAGTGCGATAAAGCCGCCGCCGCGCCGCGCCACGAATTGCTCAATCCATTTCAATTGGTCGTAGGTGAAGAAGTTGGCCTCAATGCTGCCGATGACGAGGCCTTGATAGCCGAACAACTCTTCGTCGCTGAGCGGAAAACCTTTTTCCAACTCCGTCCCGCTCTCGACGCCTTGGCGATAGAATTTGCCGTCGGCGGAACGCAGCGAAGAAACCAGCACGAGATTCTTTTCGTTTTTCGCAAAGGCCTTGCGCATGAAACTGTATTCCCAGCGCGGTTCGCCTTCGATGTGCAATATCTTGGGGTGATCGTTGGTGACTTGAATCAAGGCTTCTTGCGCGTTGTTTTCAAGCGTCGTCTCGGCGTCGAGCGGTTTGACTTCAAACGTATAGCGATGCGTGCCGGGCGAGGTGGGTGTGTATTCGACGCTGACGGTCTGCGCTTCATTCGCCTTGATGTCGAAGTTTTCGGTTTTGACTGCTTTGCCGTCTTCGCTGACCGCGAGCGAAACTTTTGTTGCGCCGTATCCGCTCAAGCGAATCAAGGCTTCGGCGATCACCGCCGAACCGACCAGCACGCGGCGCGGCGCAGTGACCCGCACCAGTTCAGCATCTTTGAAGCGTTCCGCACTGCCGACGCCGACGGTGAAGACCGGCAGGTTGCGGGCCTTCAGTTCGCGCAATTGCGCCGCCAAATCGCGCGGCGTATTCGCCCCGCCATCGGTCAACAGCACCAAAGCTGACAGCGGCGTGCCGGTCGAATCTTTGACTACCTCTTGCAGCGCGTTGGCGAGGTCGGTCGCGGAGCCTTCTGCTTTCAACTCATCCGGGCTTTTTAGTTTGGTGGCGCTGGCGGCAAAGCTGTACTGGCTGACTTTGAATTTGTCGTCGAGGCCTTTCGAGAATTTGCTGTCGGATTTGAGCAATTCTTTGGTCGCGTCCAAACGGCTGCGGCCATTTTCGTCTTTCAGGGTCATGCTGCGCGAATCATCGGCCAGCACAGCGACCGCAGTGCTTTTGGGAATCACTGACGGAATGACGACGACCGGACGCATCAGAATGATTGCGAGCAGGGCGACCAGCGCCGTGCGCAGCGCAATCAACGCGGCGCGATTCAGCGCGCTGATGCGATAGCTGGGCCGCACATAGACGAAGTAAATCAACGCGCCCAACGCCAGCGCCAACAGCAACAGCACCCACCAGGCTGGCCGATTGGCAAATCCGAGTTGGCCTTTGGCAAACGTAGACCAACGGTATTTGAAGAAGAGTTGTAAGAGCGTATCCATAACTTAAAGCTGCTTCCGATCGTTGTGCTGACCATCCTGTGTTTTTTCTAGCGGGCGAGTCACCGGCATTATAAACAACCGGCGCAGGATGTAAAAAAGCATTGCGCGCAACTGAAGACGTGTTGCAAGCTGCGGCAGTTTCATCACTTACTCATTCAACAGATTTTGAGCGAGAACCAAGCAATGAGGACTCTTTTCAGCATCGTCAGCGCCTGGCCGCTGCCGCGTTGGTTGCGGCTTGGCGGCCTCGTACCGCTTGGCTTTTTTGTCGTGCGGTTGGTGGACTATCTCAAATGGGGGACGCCCGCGCATATCTGGTGGAGTTGCCACGTCGCGAATCTGACGCTGGCGGTGGGCATGTTGCTGGGCAATTTATTGCTGATGCGGTTGGCGGCCTTGTGGTTGATTTTAGGGCTGCCGCCCTGGGTGTTGGATATGTGGGTGACGCGCATCGTCTGGCCGATCTCGTTGCTCACGCATCTGGGCGGCGCGCTCTTCGCGGTCTGGGTGGTCTGGCGGGTGCGGATGGCGCGGGGCGTGTGGTGGGTGGCGCTGCTCTGGTTTCTGGCGTTGCAACTGTTGTCGCGCTTCATCACGCCGCTCGCAACCAACGTGAACGGGGCGTATCACGGCTACGGCCCGACGCAGCATTGGTTCAGCAGTTATTGGCAGTACTGGCTGGCGAATACGGCGTTGGCGGCGGCGTTGTTATGGTTGTTGGAGCGGGGGTTGGCAATGCTGTTTCCGCTGCGCGAACCGCCCAATCTCAAATCTCCAATTTGAGATTGAGGATTTGAGATTGGGACAAGCATTTGGCCGGGCTTATCCAGCAAAGCGTTTGAACAGCAGCGCCGCATTCGTTCCGCCAAAGCCAAAGCTATTCGACAGCGCATGTTCCAGCTTCGCGGGCCGCGCGACGTTGGGCACACAATCCAAATCGCAATCGGGATCGGGCGTTTCGTAATTGATGGTGGGTGGAATGATTTGATGGTAAACCGCCAGCGCGGTGATGCCGGCTTCCAATCCGCCCGCGCCGCCCAGCAGATGGCCGGTCATGGACTTGGTCGAACTGATCGCCAGTTTGTAGGCGTGTTCGCCAAAGGCGGCCTTGATCGCGTCGGTTTCGTTCTTGTCACCCAGCGGCGTCGAAGTGCCGTGCACGTTGATGTAACCCACCTGATCCGGTTCGATCCCGGCGTCCTTGATGGTTTTCAGCATCACCCGGCGCGGGCCGTCAATGTTGGGCGCGGTCATGTGGAAGGCATCTGAAGTCATGCCGTAGCCCACAATCTCGGCATAAATTTTAGCGCCACGCGCTTTGGCATATTCCAACTCTTCCAGCAGCAAGATGCCCGCACCTTCGCCAATGACGAACCCGTCGCGGCCTTTGTCGAAAGGGCGCGAGGCCCGCGCCGGATCATCATTGCGCGTCGAAAGGGCGCGCATCGCCGCAAACCCGCCGACAGACATGGGCGTGATCGCGCCTTCGCTGCCGCCGCAGATCATCGCCAGTGCATCGCCGCGTTGAATGATCTTGAAGCTGTCGCCGATGGCATGCGCGCCCGTGCTGCAAGCGGTCGCCGTCGCTGAATTCGGCCCCTTGGCGCCGGTCATAATCGAAACGTGGCCCGAAGCCAGATTTACAATCGAAGCCGGAATGAAGAAGGGAGAAATACGGCTGGGGCCGCCTTCCATCATCTTGGTGTGTTCGCGTTCAAAGACGCCGAAGCCGCCGATGCCGCTGCCGATGAAAACGCCGACTTCCTCGGCGATGTCGGCGTTGATCTGCAAGCCTGAATCATCTAGGGCCTCTTTGGCTCCGGCCACAGCGTAGTAGATGAAGCTATCCATCTTCTTCAGCTCTTTTTTCTCGATGAATTTGGCCGGGTCAAAGCCTTTGGTTTCGGCGGCGAATTTGACCGTGTGCTGGCTGGTGTCGAACTTCGTGATGTAATCAACACCGCTGCGCCCGGCCAGCAGGCCCGCCCAGGTTTCTTCGGTCGTGTTACCGAGCGGGCTGACCATACCGATGCCGGTGACGACCACGCGCCGCTTGAGTATGAAGTTGCTCACAAGCGCTCCTTGAAATCAAAAGGCAAAAATCAAAAATCAAAAATCAACCGGGCAACGGCCTACGCTGTTGGCAGCCCGCGGGGCGCGCCAAATTTTGCCTTTGATTTTCGCTTTTGCCTTTTGCCTTGCTCACTGGGTAGGAAGCCTACTTCTTGTGCGCTTCGATGTATTCAAAGGCATCGCGCACGCTTTGAATCTTTTCCGCTTCCTCGTCAGGAATCTCGATCCCGAATTCTTCTTCGAAGCGCATCACGAGTTCGACCGTGTCGAGCGAATCAGCGCCGAGATCGTCTATGAAGCGGGCGTTATCGGTGACCTCTTCGCGGTCTACGCCGAGTTCTTCTGCAATGATGTCTTTAACCTTATCCGCAATTGAATCTGCCATGAGTTCCTCCACGAGTGATTTTAGAGTGCAGTTTGCGGCTGGCGGCTTACAGCGGCGCTAAAACAATGCGCCCTGCGCCAGCCTCAATTACATATACATCCCGCCGTTGACGTTGATCACCTGGCCGGTGATATAGCCTGCCTCATCGGAGGCCAGGAACGCAACCGCATGTGCGACATCCAGGTCGGTACCCGGACGTTTGAGTGGAATCTGTTCAAGCATCGCCGCGCGCTGTGCTTCATTGAGCACCGCCGTCATCGGCGTTTCGATAAAACCAGGCGCGACTGCATTGACCGTGATGTTGCGCGAAGCATATTCGCGGGCCACGGCTTTGGTGAAACCGATCAAGCCGGCTTTTGCTGAAATGTAATTGACCTGTCCGGCGTTGCCCGCTTGGGCCACCACCGAAGTCAGGTTGATGATGCGGCCCTTGCGCGCCTTGGTCATCATCGGCAGCACTTGTTGTGTAGCCAGAAAGACGCCGGTCAAATTGGTTTGAATGACGGTATCCCAATCCTCGCGCTTCATACGCAGCAGCAAGCCGTCGCGCGTCACTGCCGCATTGTTGACCAGAATGTTGATGGGCCCGAGTTCACGGGCGACTTGTTCGATGGCGGCTTTGAGTTCTTCGGCCTTGCCCAAATCGCCACGCACGGCCAGCGCACGGCGGCCCTTCGCGCGGATTTCCTCGGCGACGGTTTCACACTTGTCGAGCGAGCGTGCCAGCACCGCGACGTCGGCGCCGCAATCGGCCAAGACGAGTGCCGTGGCGCGTCCGATACCTTGCGAGCCACCGGTGACGAGGGCAATTTGTCCGTTGAGATTGAGCATCTTGAATTTGAATTGCGAGATTCTTCGTTATGCGCTACCCCGCTGTCAACGCGAACCCGGCAGCTTGAATCGTCAAACCTGCGCCGCTTGGCTCAACGCCTGCGTTGTTGCTTGCAGGCTCTCAGAATTTTCCACATTGAGCAGCACGACTTCTTTACCCAGTTCCTTGGCAATGGCCTTGACCAGACCGGTCAGCACTTTGCCAGGGCCGACTTCGACAAAGGTCGTGACGCCTTGCCCCAACAGCAGGGTGATGCTGTCAGTCCAGCGCACCGCCGACGAAATCTGGCGCACGAGCGCCGCGCGGGCTTGCGCCCCGTCACTGGTCAGCACGGCAGCCACGTTGTTGACGAGAGGGAATTGCAGCGTGTTGAAGGTGGTCGCGGCCAGCAGCGGTTGCATCTGTTCTTGCGCGGGCAGCATCAGCGCGCAATGGAATGGCGCGCTGACTTTGAGCAACATTGCGCGGCGTGCCCCACGCGCTTTGCATTCTTCGCTGGCGCGTTCGACGGCGGCGGCCTCGCCCGCGATGACGATCTGCGTCGGCGTATTGAAATTGGCAGGCGCGCAGACTTGCCCCTGTGCCGCCGCTGCGCAAGCTTCAGCGACTGTTGCGGCTTCAATTCCCAAAATCGCGGCCATCGCTCCAACACCGACCGGGACGGCCGCTTGCATGAATTCGCCGCGCCGCCGCACGAGCTTGACTGCTTCGCTCAGCGACAGCGCCCCAGCCGCAACCAAGGCCGAATACTCGCCCAAGCTATGTCCGGCCACAAAATCTGGCTGGACGCCCTGTTCGGCTAAGACCCGAAAGGCGGCAAGCGATGCGGTCAGAATTGCGGGTTGGGTGTTGGCCGTGAGTTGCAAATCAGCCTCAGGCCCCTCGAAACAAAGGTTGCTGAGCGCAAAGCCCAGCGCCTGATCGGCCTCGTCAAAGGCTGCTTTGGCAACCGGAAAGGTGTCGGCTAGTTCGCGCCCCATGCCTGCGTGCTGTGAACCTTGGCCGGGAAAGATGAAAGCGAGTTTGCTCATGCGTACGTTGGTTGCGGGCGCTGCGTTGGTTAAGGGTTAGCGGCCGCAACCTTGCTCAGTTCTTCTTCGATGCTCTCGTTGAGTTTGCCTTTGTAAAACTCTTTGGCAATGCGGATGGCGTTACGAATCGCCTTGGGCGTCGAACTGCCGTGACAGATTACGGTCAACTGCTTCGCGCCTAGCAGCGGCGCGCCGCCGAGTTCGGAATAGTCCAGCCGTTTCTTGACGTTTTGAAAGGCCGTGCGCGCCAGCAGTGCCCCAGCCTGTGTCAGATAGGTCTGGCCCAATTCGCCGCGCAGCAAATTCATGATCGCCGCGACCAAACCTTCGCTGGTTTTGAGAATGACGTTGCCGGTGAAGCCGTCGCAGACGATCACGTCCACGTCGCCGGTGAAGATGTCGCGCCCTTCGACATTGCCGATGAAATTGACGGGTGCCGCGCGCAAGAGGCGCAGCGTCTCTTTGGTGAGATCGTTGCCCTTGATCTCTTCTTCGCCGATGCTCATCAACCCGACCTTCGGATTATCCACGCCCAGAATGTTGCGCGAGTAAACCGAACCCATCACCGCGAACTGGTTCAAGTGTTCCGGCTTGCATTCGGCATTCGCGCCCACATCCAGCAACACCGTGCCGCGTCCTTTCGAGGTCGGAAAGATGCCGGCCAGCGCGGGCCGATCTACGGCGGGCAAGGTGCCCAGCACCAGCTTGGCCGTCATCATCACCGCGCCCGTGTTGCCCGCGCTGACCAGGCCTTGCGCCTGGCCATCGCGCACCAGTTTGGCCGCCACGCGGATTGATGAGTCGCGTTTGCGGCGCACCGCATGCGCGACCGAGTCTTCCATCGTGATGACTTCGCTGGCGTGGACGATTTCGATGTGTAAGCGGTGCTGGCGCGGGTTCTCGACCCCTTGCCGGGCCAGCTCGGCGCGGATCACGTCTTCTTTTCCAACCAGCAGGATGCGGACGCGCAGGTCGTGCGCCGCTTGAATTGCGCCTTCGATTTCGATGGCAGGTGCGTTGTCCCCGCCCATTGCATCAACGGCGATAGTGGTCAGCATGCTAGTGAAGTTCAGAAAGTCCAGCGGACAAGGAAAAAGGATGAAACCCGCGTCTCATCCTTCTTGGCAGGGTACTTCAGCTTAAACTAAACCGCCGCTTTGGCGATTACCTGGCGTCCATCGTAGTAGCCGCATTTACCGCAAACGCGATGCGACAGCTTGGGCGCCTGGCAATTCGAGCAGGCAGATGAGCCGACGGCGGTCAGCGCGTCATGCGTGCGGCGTTTGCGTCCGCGTGATTTCGAGTGGCGTCGTTTCGGATTTGGCATGGTCGTATCTCCAAAGATAAATCGTTAAAAGTTCAGTCTTGCGTTTCGAGTAGCGCTTTCAACTCCGCCAGTTCCTGCCAGCGCGGATCAACGAGCGGCGGGCAAGCGCAAGCAGCGGTATTCAAATCGGCGCCGCATTGGGAACAAAGCCCGCGGCATTCTGTCTGGCAGAGCACGCGCACCGGCAGCGCCAATTCAAGCTGTTCGCGGATCAACTGATCCACGTCCAATTCGTCGTTCTCGTAATAAGAGAGTTCCAGATCGCCTTCGTGCAACTCTTTCTCGCCTTTGGTTACGCGCTCAGTTTCCAGCGGTAAAAAGACGAGGTTGACGGTCTGGTCAATCCGTACAGGAACTTCTATCAAACAGCGGTCGCAGGGTACGTTTAGTGCCGCTTTCAGTTCGCCGCTCAAGTGGACATCCATGCCCGAACGCTTAAGGTGTCCGGCCATAAACGGCGGCTCAGTCAACTCAAACTCGTGCACGCTAACGTCGAGTTCGCCTGCTTGGTATTGATGTGCGAAGCGCGTTCCTTCGACAGGCAAGCGCGCCAGCGAGACTTTCATAGCTTTACCTACGCTGACAAAAGGCTGTCATTATAGGGTTGGTCAAAGCTTTGTCAAACGCCGCCAAAGGCCGCGCGCGCCTTTGTGTGTCAGGTCAATTGATGTACACTGCGCGCTTCTTTTTTCAGGGAGGAAAACGAATTACTGCCATGGGCAAAACCATTCGCGCCGTGGTCGCAGGCGCTACCGGCTATGCGGGCCGCGAACTCATCCGGTTGTTGTTGAACCACCCCCAGCTTGAACTGGCCGGGTCATATGCCTCACGCACGGCTGAAGCGCAGCCGCTCGCCGCCATTCATCCGCAACTGCTCGGCTTGACGAACGGCCATTGCGAGCCCTTTGATGAAGCGGCTGTGGCGCGCCTGCAACCCGATTTGATTTTCCTCGCTACGCCCAACGAATTCTCGCATGAAGTGATGCCCGCTATGCTCGAAACCGGCGCCACCGTAGTGGACATCAGCGGGGCGTATCGGCTGAAAGATGCGGCCCTGTATTCGCGGTACTATGGCTTTGAACATACGCGGCCCGATTTGCTCGAACAGGCTGTTTACGGGCTGACCGAGTTTGTGCGCGCCGAGTTGAAAGGCGCGAAGCTGATCGCCAATCCAGGCTGTTATGTGACTTCGGTACTGGTGCCGCTGACGCCGCTCCTGCAAGCCGGCTTGGTCGAAGCGAGTCAGCCGCTGATCTGCGATTCAAAGTCCGGCGTTACCGGCGCGGGCAAGACGCCGAATGCCGGGACGCATTTCGTTGAAGTGAGCGAAAGCCTCAAGAGCTACAACTTATTTAAACACCGTCACACGCCCGAGATTGCGCAAGGCTTGGGGATTGCGAACAGCCCAGCGGCATTGATCTTTACGCCGCATCTGTTGCCCATCAATCGCGGCATCCTCTCGACGATTTATGCCAAATTGAAAGCCGGCGTGACGCGGGCCGACGTTCTGCAAGCTTGGCAAAACGTTTTTGCCGATGCACCGTTTGTGCGCATCTTCGACGGTGCGCAGTTGCCCGAAATCAAATTCGCGGCCAACACGCCCTTCTGTGATATTGGCTGCTCCGTAGATGAAGCCACCGGTCAAGCCATCATTGTTTCCGCCGAAGACAATCTGCTCAAAGGCGCGTCCAGTCAGGCGTTGCAGAACGCAAATCTAGCGCTGGGCTTGGATGAAAAGGCGGGCCTTTTATGAGCCGGGCGGTGATTAAACTCGGCGGCAGCGTGTTGGTGGACGACAAACTGCGCGCCCAACTGCTGGCGCAAATCGCCGAACTCAAACGCACGGGGAATGCGCTGGTCATTGTGCACGGCGGCGGCAAACAAATCGCGGCCCTGCTCAAGCAATTGAATATCGAGTCGCGCTTTCACGACGGCCTGCGCGTAACGGATGCCGCAGCGCGTGACGCCGTGCAGATGATGCTGGCCGGCAAGATTGGCAAAGACCTGGTCGCCGAATTTGCGCAAAACGGCCTGCCCGCCGTCAGCCTCACCGGCGGCGATGGCCTGAGCTTCCTGGCCGAAAAGGCGCTGGCCGAGGACGGCACTGATCTCGGTTTCGTCGGGCGCATCACTCATACCAGCGATCGTCTGATAACGGCCCTGCTGAATGCGGAAATGTTGCCGGTGGTGGCTTGTGTGGCGTTGGGGTCGGCTGATTTTGCTTACTACAACATCAATGGCGATCAGATGGCGGCAGCAGTAGCGGGCGGTTGTCACGCTGAAACGTTGGTGTTCGTGACCGATGTCGGGGGCGTGCTGGATGGCGCAGGGCAGCCAATCGCCGAATTGCAGCGCGCCCAAATCAATGAATTGCTGGTATCGGGCGTCGCCAGCGGCGGCATGCGGCCCAAGCTGCGCGCTTGTCTGGAAGCGTTGGACGCGGGTGTCAAACGCATTTTGATTGTTGGCGCGGCGACCGAGAATGTATTGCCGCGCGCCTTTGCGGACGAGGCGAATCTGGGCACGTGCATTCGTGAGATACGCGAGTACCTCTTTGTATGCGGCACACTGCGTTCGGCCTTTGCGCCAGATCAAGTCAAACCGCTACTTGAACGCATGAAGTTGGTCAGCGGCGCGACGGTGCGCGGGCGGCTTTACGATTTGGGCGAATACCCGGGCGCGGTGCTTGCTGAAAGCGGCGGCGCGATTGTGGGTGAGTTGCTGGAATTGCCCGCTGACGAAACACTGCTTCAGGCGCTTGACCATTACGAAGGTATTGCTGCAAACGCGCCGTCGAATGGCTTGTTCGTGCGCACGCGCTGCCACGCCGCGTTGCCGGACGGGCGTAGCGTTGAAGCCTGGATTTATGTCTACAACCAACCCTTGGACGCCGCCCGCTTGATCGTGAGCGGTGATTACGCAGAGGTTGCGGCGCGTCCGCTGCAATCTGAAATTTCAAATTGAGAAACGAAATGGAAGCTGTTGCCACCGAGACTGAAACCTTGACTGAAAACCTTGCCGAAGCGCCTGCCCTGACGCTCGACTACATTCGTGCGTTGGAAAGCCAGTATGTGATGCAGACCTATGCGCGCAACCCAGTGTTGTTTTTGCGCGGCAAAGGCTCGACGCTGTATGACGACACGGGCAAGGCCTATCTGGATTTCATCGCGGGCATCGGCGTCAATGTGCTCGGCTACGATCATCCGGTGGTGCGGCGCACGCTGCGTGAACAGGCCAGCCTGCTGCACACGTCGAATCTTTACTATCACCCTTACCAGGGTCAACTCGCCGAACGGCTGGTCAAAGCCTCTGGCCTGGCGCGCGTCTTCTTTGCCAACACCGGTACCGAGTCAACCGAGGGTGCGTTGAAACTGGCGCGCGCCTGGCAAAAGCGGCGCGGGCGGGCGGAGCAGTTTGAATTCGTCGCGCTGACCAATTCCTTTCATGGGCGCACTTTTGGCGCGCTCTCGATCACCGCGCAACAGAAATACCGCGAACCGTTTGAGCCGCTGGTGCCGGGCGTGCGCTTCATTGATCCAAACAACTGCGCGGACAATTTTGCCGAAGCGCGCGCAGCCATCAACGAACGCACCGCCGCCATCGTGATCGAAACGATTCAGGGCGAGAGCGGCGTTTATCCAATCACCGATGCGTTTTTGAAAGTCGTGCGCGAACGATGCGATGAAACCGGCGCGCTGCTCATTCTGGACGAAGTGCAATGCGGCCTTGGGCGCACGGGCAAGATGTTCGCGTTTGAAAACACTTCGGTCACGCCGGATATTTTGACCGTCGCCAAACCGCTCGGTTTGGGCGTGCCGCTCGGCGCGTTCATCGCTTCCGAAAAAGTCGCGGATGGTTTGCAGCCGGGCGATCACGGCTCGACCTTTGGCGGCGGGCCGTTGGCTTGCCGCTTGAGTCTGGAATTTATGAAGCTGCTCGGCGAGGGCAAGTTGATGCAGCGCGTGATCGAGATCGGCAATTACTTCCGCAAAAAACTGCGCCGGATGCAGCGCGACCTGCCCGAATACATAAAAGAAGTGCGCGGCTTGGGGCTGATGGTGGGGATGGAACTGACTTTCCCTGGCAAGAGCATCGTCAATCAAATGCTCGAACGCGGCTTTTTGCTGAACTGCACACACGATGTGACGCTGCGCTTCCTGCCGCCATACATCATCACAAAAGCCGAAATCAAAGCACTGGTCGAAAACCTGCAAGAAGTCATCGCCGTCGAGGGCGCCAAGGTGAAAGGGGCGTAATGGAAATTCGCAAAGCCCGCACGCGCGACGCCGCGCAAATTCACCGCTTGATCAACGACTTCGCCAAGCAGGAAGTGATGCTGCCGCGCACGCTGCTGAGCGTTTACGAAAACATCCGCGACTTTTATGTGGCGACCGAAGGCGAGCGCGTGCTGGGCTGTTCGGCGCTGCATTTCACCTGGGGCGATATGGCCGAAGTCCGCTCGTTGGCCGTGCATCCTGACGCGGGCGGCCAAGGCATCGGGCGCACGCTGGTCGAATGCAACATCGCCGAGGCGCGCAAACACGATCTGATTCAGGTGTACGCCTTCACCTACGTCACAGGCTTCTTTGACAAGCTCGGCTTCCGCGTCGTGCCGCACGAAGAGATGCCGCGCAAGACCTGGATGGATTGCGTCAACTGCCCGAAATTCAACTGCTGCGATGAAATTGCGATGGTGCTCGATCTGGTCGAAGGCCGGCAGCCCGAAGCCTTTGACGTGTCGCAAGTCGGCGTGCCCATCGTAAAGATTGAGCGCCCGGCTGAACGAGTTGGTTGACCTGGGTACGCAGCGCTTCCAGCGTGCGGGCTTGGCGTCAGACCGACGAATGCTGGAAGGAAATCCTTCGGCATCGTTCCGTCCGCTGCCAAGCCCGCACGCTG
>JANOWX010000376.1:0-5346 GCA_031418175.1 Acidobacteriota bacterium
GTTGACTGGCCAGTTGCCTTATCAACTCAAGACGCGCAGCTTGCCCGAAATCATGCGCGCTGTTTGCGAGGATGAACCACTGTTGCCCAGCGTGCGTGTAGGGCATAGCAACGCTGTTTTGCCAACCGAACTAAAAAGCAATTTGGACAACATCGCACTCACGGCGTTGCACAAAGACCCGGCGCGCCGTTACCGCACCGTGCAACAACTCAGCGAAGACTTGCAGCGCCATTTGGCCGGTGAAGTGGTCTTTGCGTGGCAAGCCACGCTGGGCTATCGCGTCCAACGGTTCGCGCAACGCAATCGGGGCTTGGTGTTGGCTGCCGCCTTGGTGTTGATTACTTTGTTGGGTGGGATTGCTACTACCTGGCAACAGGCGCGGGTGGCGCAAACCCAAGCGCGCGCCAATCGCCGGCTGGCTTACGCCGGGCAGATGCATTTGGCGATGCAGGCTTGGGAACTGGCGAACATCGGGCAGTTGCGCGCGCTGGTCGAACAATCCAAACCGCAAACAGGGCCGCAACCCGGCGAACCAGCCAGTGAAGAGGATTTGCGCGGCTTCGAGTGGTATCACCTGTGGCGGCTGGCCTATCGCCACGGCGAACGCTTCAGTCTGCCGCATCCTAAAGAAGTTTGGGCGGTGGCTTATGCGCCGGATGGACAGCGCGTCGCCTCGGGTTGCGATGACGGCAAGCTGCGCGTGTGGGATGCCGCGACCGGGCAATTGCTGGGCGCATACGGCGGGCACACGGCTTATATCTGGGATGTGGCCTGGTCGCCGGCTGGCAATGCCATTGCCACGGCGGGCGGCGATGGCACCGCGCGTTTATGTGAGGCGGCGACGGGCCGTGAGTTGATGGTTTACCGTGGACACACGCACAACCGCGTCAATGCGGTCGCCTTTGCGCCCGATGGAAAGCGCCTGGCCACCGCCAGCCGCGACGGCACGGCGCGCGTGTGGGAAGTGGCCACGGGCCGCGCCTTGTTCACGCTCAAAGCCAACGCCAGTTGGGTCAACACGGTCGCGTTCTCGCCGGATGGCCGCTGGCTGGCAACGGGACATGCCAGTAAGCCTACGCTCAAATTGTGGGAAGCCGCCACTGGCCGGGAGATTCGCGCGTTGGGCAAATCCGACGTAGCCAACTGGTCTATCGCCTTTGCGCCGGACAGCAGTGTTTTGGTTTCAAGCCACAAGAACGGCACGGCACATTTGTGGGCGGTCAATACCGGCAAAGAAATTGGCGTCATCAAAGCCCATCGCGATGAAGTCAGAGCCGTGGCGATTGCGCCTGACGGCAAGCTGTTGGCGACGGCCAGCGCGGATCGCACGATCAAATTGTGGGATGTGCAGACCCACGAGGAGCGCGCAACGCTGAAAGGCCACATGGGCCAGGTCTTTTCAATCGCCTTTTCACCGGACGGCAAAACCCTCGTCTCCGGCGATACCGAGAATGTGGTCAAGGTTTGGCAGCTCGCTGAGGTGCTGGAATATAGCTGTGATGTGCAAGACCTGTCTTCAGAGACGAGCCGTGCGGTGTTCAGCCCTGACAGCCGCGTGTTGGCAGTGGTGCGGCACAATCGGATTGACCAAATGGAAGTCAGCACGGGCCGCGTGCTGGCGACTTCGGATACAAGCGCGAGTGCGGGCCCTACCGCAACCGTCTTTACGCCGGATGGCACGCGGCTCTTCACCGGCTTTTTGGATGGCAAGGTTGTCGCCTATTCGGCAGTTGATGGAAACGCGTTGCTCACTTTTCAAGCGCACCCCAAAAGTATTGACGCGCTGGCCTGCTCCGCCGACGGGCAAACGCTGCTGACCGGCAGCCAGGATGGAACCGTCAAATTGTGGCAGGCGGCGACCGGTGCAGAAATCGCCACGCTCAAACAGCCCAGCCTGATTCGCGCCATCGCACTCTCACCAGACGGCAAACTGCTGGCGGTGGGCGGTCACGACAATGCCGTGCTGCTTTGGGATGTGGCGTCCAGGCAAGCGCTGGCCACCTGGCGCGGGCACAGCAAACCGATTCTGACGCTGGCCTTCGCGCCTGACGGACAGACGCTCGCCAGCGGCAGCGCCGACGGCACGGTCAAGCTCTGGCAAGTGGCGACGGGCCGCGCCCTGGCCGTTTTCAAAGGCCCCGCCGGTCACGTCAAAAGTCTGAGCTTTTCACCCGACGGCAAGCGGCTGGCGACGGGCAGTTCCGAAGGCTTGGTCAGGTTGTGGGATGTGGCGACGCAACAAGAGGTGAGCGCGTTGAGAGCAGGTGAGGGCGCGGTCAGATCAGTGGCGTTCTCACCCGACGGGCAGATGCTGGTGGGCAGCAGTTCCGATCCTGTCATCCGGCTTTGGCGCGCGGCAACCTTGCAGGAAGTGGCGGCTGCGGCTGGACAGTGAGTACGTTGTTGGTGTGAAGCAACCACGGGGAGCACGGGGGACACGGGGAGTTGGGAGAAGTGCAAACTGAAAAAGCTGACCGAAGCTCATCCTGCCAAGGCATTTTTCTCGCTTTCCCCGTGCCCCCGTGTTCCCCGTGGTTTATTCCTGTAGGCGCGCCTCAACCCACCTTCAACACCACCAAGGTCTGATCATCCTGCGGCGCGCTGGAACCCAGGAACGCTTTGACATCGGCCATGATCGCCTTGAGCGCCGCGCCTGCATTCAGCTTGTCGGTTTGCGCGGCCACGGCCAGCAGGCGCTCTTCGCCGTATTCTTCCTGTTTGGCGTTCATCGCTTCGGTGATGCCGTCTGAATAGAAAAACAGCGCGTCATCAGCGGCGAGTTGCAGGCTCGCCACTTTCAAGGTCGTGTTGAAAAGCTTGCCCTGATTCAAACCCAAACCCATGCCCGCCGGACGCAGCAATTCGGTCGTATTGCGCGCGGGGCTGCGCCAGACAGTCGGATTGTGGCCCGCGCGCGCATAGGTGAGCGTGCGCGTCTCAGGTTCGAGCACGCCCAGAAAGAGCGTGACAAAGACTTTTTTGCGGCAGGCTTCGTAAAGGTGACGATTGACCTCGCGCAGGATGTTGCCGGGATCGCTTTGTTCTTCGGCAACCGAGGCGAGCAGTCCCTTGGTCAGCGTCATATACAGCGCGGCCGGCACGCCTTTGCCCGAAACATCGGCGACGACGATGCCCAGCCGTCCATCGGGCAGGTTGATGAAGTCATACAAGTCGCCGCCGACATCCTTTGACGGCGTGCAGATCGCCGCGATGTCGTAACCGGGCAAGCGCGGCGGTTCACCCGGCAGCATTTGTTGTTGCGCGCGGCTGGCGACTTCCAGGTCGGCTCTCAAGCGTTCGCGTTCAATCCGATTGGCCGCTTTCAACAGCGGTTCAAACGTAGTTTCAGGAATTTCATTGCCGCGCCAACTGCCGATGCAAGCGACCAGCAACGCGCCGCCCAGCCCCGCCAACACTACCCAGCCTGAATTTTTCAATGAGGCGTAGGGTTGAACCAAAAGACCGAATGCTTGCAGCACGGCGATGGAACTGAGCGCGCTGACCAACACAGCGAGAAAATCAAAGCGCCGGTAGATGGCGTAATAAAGCGCGGTCAAACCGCCGCCCAGCAGCAGCGCGGCGGGGATCGAAGTGATGAAATAGACCTCGCCCGAGAGCCAGATCGCGCCGGCCACGAGCACCGCCAGACGCGCCCACAGCCGTGGCAAATAGGCTTCGAGCAGCGGCACGATGAAACTAAAAAAGAGGAAGACGCCGAATAGATGCTCGTTGGTCAAGGCCGCGATGGCGGGCGACGGCGCGCTGAACTGACTGTATGAATCACGCAGGCCGAAACGCACCGCGTTAAAGTACGGCAGCGTTTTGAGCACGAAGGGCAGCGTCGCCAGCACGCCGCCCAACAACACCCCGGCGGCAACCTGTTCCCAAACGTAGCGCGCCTTGAGCCGGCCTTTTAACAACAATTCAAACGCCACCGTGCGCCGCCGTGGCGCGCGCGCCGCCAGCGAATGGCCGCTCGCCCAAAACAGGTACAGCGGCAACGCAAACAACAACATCGCCAGCGCCAGCGCCAGCAGCTTAACAAACGTTGCCAGGGCGGGTTGTTTGATCACGATGTCAATGGTCACATCATCCAGATAACCGCCGAAATAGTTGCACACCAGCAGGAACGCATAACAGAGCGCCACACTGAGCAGCGCATACCGGTGCAGCAATTCGCCATTGCCCCAGCCGATGAAAAACAGGAACAGGCAGATGATGCTGAGCGGCAGCAACAGTACGCCCAGTATCCCGCGTAAGACGCGCTGTGTCGGATTCTCATAAGCATCGGCTTCGTGCTGAAAAGCTTCGCTGAAATTGGGCGCGAAGGCGGCCTCGCGCACTTGGTCGCCGCGCACTGAAATCTCGGCCAGCAATTTCAGCCGGTCGTCTGTGTTGAAGCTGGCAGTCCAAGTGAACTTGGTGTTCTGGCGATCGCGCGTCAATTGCGGCTCGGTCGCAAACAGCGGCTGTTCGGCGCCGCTGAAATTTTTGAAGGTAGATTCAGCCAGGACGCGATTGGGCGGCGTTTCTGGCTTTACGGCAGGCGTTGCTTTTTCATCGGCTTTTTCTTTTTCAGGCTTGCGGCCGAGATCAATTTGAATGTCGTCGCCGCAACGCTCGCGGCAAAATCTGAACGGACGGCCTTGCGGCGTGAGTTGCACGATAGCCTTGCCGTCCTGGCCGCCCATGCTAGACATGTTCAGTTTTACTTCCGTCAATAACGACGGCAACAACGCGGTCACCAGCGGCAAGGGCTGTTGCCGCAAATAATAGGTGTACTGGTCATCACGTTGGCGGCGTGTTTGCACCTGCGCGTCCCAGCCCGTGGTGTCCAGGCCGAAAGCTTTGGTGACCTCTTGCGCGCGGTTGATGGCGCGCGTGCGGTCAAGCTGAAAGTTCCATTGCGTGGCCGGTGAATAGCGCGGATAGAGGGCGAAGAACGCGCCGTAGCCAACGACAGCCAGCGCGATCAAGGTGAGCCAGTTCGGTTTGGTTGTTGCCATAGCTTTCAAGAAAAGACTTTCACCACGAAGAAACGAAGAGCACGAAGAGAGGAAGAAGATTGGGTAAGGGTTCAGTGGAGTACGTTAAATTCAAGCGCCTTTAACGCCAAGAACGCCAAGCTGGCACGCCAAGGAAGTCAAATAAAATGCAATCCTCTTGGCGAGCTTGGCGTCTTGGCGTTAGAATTTTAAGGCTTCCCTTGGTGTTCTTCGTTGCTTCGTGTTTACATTCGCTGCGCTCAGTCAGCCTGCTTCTCCGCCAGCCCCATTTCGACCGGCACGCCCACCTGTTCAACGCGCACAACGACGGCGGTGAGGTCGTCGCTCAGTTCCTGTTTGC
>JANOWX010000377.1:0-2267 GCA_031418175.1 Acidobacteriota bacterium
TGATGATGCGGCGCATCTTCAATGAAGGCGCGGCTTCCAATTCCGGCGGCAACCAATTGCGATAGGCTTTGACCACGGCGCGCGTCGGGTCTATGCGCAACGGTTCAGCGCGCACGAAGCCGGCGGCGCGCGCCATCTGCATGACGCACGCGCTATTCGGCCCCCACCAGTTGTCATATTGCCCGCCGAGTTGGTCAACCTCGTAAAACTCCATCACCGGGCGCTCGCTGCTAAACAGGTTGTCCACGGCGTGCGTTTCGATCACGGCGAAGTCCTTCGTCATTTCACAAATGCGTTCGAGCGCCAGCAGCGGATGCTTCAAGTGATAGAGCACGCCCAGGAACAACACGATGTCGAACGCGCCCAGTTTCGCGCGGTCGAGTTCATACACGCTCAGTTCGTGAAATTCGGCTTTGGATTGCAGTTCACGCCGCGCGGCAAAATAGGTCTGCGGCTGAAAGACATCTACCGAAGTCACGCGCGCGCCGTGCCGCTCGGCTTCAAAAGAATAAAAGCCGTCCCAGCAGCCGATGTCGAGCAAACGCTTGCCGGTTAAATCTTCCGGCAAGCCGAAACGCGCGTAGTTGTCGCGCAACTCTTCGAGTTTGTGCACGCCGGGCGTGACGCGCCCGCCGCCCAGGTCAATGCTGTGCCACCAGCCGCTGGCATGAAAAGCGTCGCGCTGTTCGTCTACGACTTCGTTGAGCTGTTCACGCAGCGCGCCGTCGTCGGTGAATTGATTTGTCATAGGCGCGGGCAAGGTACATCAGGGGACAAAGCGGTGACAAGCGTCCCTGGGTACGCACCGCTTCCAGCGTGCGGTCTTGGTGTAAGACCGCACGCTGGAAGCTGTGCGTACCCAGGTTGCGCGTTTTGTCTCACCACAAACCCTGTAGTACTTTGCCCGCCGATGAACACTGCCGATTACAGCAACCTGATGAAACGCGAGTGGGACGCGCGCGCGCGCGAAAACGCCAAGTGGTACATCAACACCGTGCGCCAGCAGCAATCCGACGCCGAGTTCGACGAGACGGGCCGCGCCGAGGTCGAGCAATGGATCAGCCGCGAACTGGCCTTCCTGACGCAGGGCCGCGAGCCGCGCGCGTTGCGCGTGCTGGAAATCGGTTGCGGCATCGGGCGCATGACCAAACATCTGGCTGCGCTGTTTGGCGAAGTACATGCCGTGGACGTTTCGGGCGAGATGATCCGGCAGGCGCGCGAACGGCTGCATGATTTCCCCAACGCGCATTGCCACGAGACCAGCGGCTGCGATTTCGCGGCCTTGCCGGATGATTATTTCGATTTGGTCTTTTCGGCGTATGTGTTTCAGCACGTGCCGAGCGCGGCGGTGATTCGCGCCAATCTGGTGGATGCCTTCCGCGTGTTGAAGCCGGGCGGGCTGTGCAAGTTTCAGGTCAACAGCACGAGCGACGCGGCGTTTTTGGAACAGGAGCACGACACCTGGACGGGCGCGGCGCTGCCGGAAAGTGAATTGCGGCAAACGGCGCGCGCGTTGGGCGCGCAACTGCTGCGGTTGTTTGACGCGGGCACGCAGTATTGCTGGGTGACGTGGCGCAAACGTCCGGCTGAGCAAACGGAAAGCAACGCGCCGTTGCACTTTGTTGAGTATGGCCGCGCGGATGACCGGCAGGTGAAACAGCTTCCGGTGACGGGCGACCGCGCTCAGTTGGCGTTGGTGGTGTGCGGACTCGACGCGCTGGCGGATGCCAATTCAGTCGCAGTCGAAATCAGCGGGCGTGAGGTGTTGCCTTGTTACGTTGGGCCGGTGGCTGGCGACTGGCGCGCGCCGTTGCGACAAATCGAAGCGGTCTTGCCTGCGGGGTTAGCGACTGGCGAATCGGTTGTGCGCGTGCGCAATGCTGACGGTGAATGGAGCGCGCCACTGACGATCGCGCTTTGTGAACCAGAGCCGACGACGCCGGTGATCGTGACCGTGCGCAACGCCAGCGATTACGGCACCGATGTGCATACGCGCGGCCCGAAGGCGTGGGTGATGCTTTACGTCAAATACCTGCCGGACGCGGCCAATGTTAATAACGTGCGATTGCAAGTGGGTGAGCTTGTGATTGCGCCGAGCTACGTGGGCGCGGATGCGCGTTTCGGCGGGCATCAGGTCAATTTGCTGATTCCGCCGGTGACGCCGGTGGGGCTGACGGAATTGCGCTTGTTGTTTGGCGATGCGGTGTCGCCGGGTGTGCCGTTGCGATTGGAAGAATGAGCCTGGGTACGCATCGCTTCCAGCGTGC
>JANOWX010000378.1:0-7745 GCA_031418175.1 Acidobacteriota bacterium
CTCCGGCAACCTGAACGATGGGGTGGAAATCGCTGGCACGGGCACAACCAGTAATCTCGTGCAAGGGAATTATTTGGTCTCAATGCAAGCGGCACGGCTGCGGTACCGAACAATGTGCGGGGCGTGGAATTGGCTTTTGGCGCGCAAAACAACACCATCGGCGGAACTGTGGCAAGCGCGCGCAATATCATCTCCGGCAATAGTGAGTCAGGGGTTGCGATCTTTAATCCAGGCACCAACGGCAACTTCGTGCAGGGTAATTACGTCGGTCTCAATGCAGCGGGCACAGCCGCTCCGGCTAAAGGTGAAGCGCCGCCCACCGGCAGCGGAACGGCAAGCGGCCCCGGCGTTATCCAGCCCAAGTTCGGCGGAGGAATCTTTCCGCTAAACCCCCATATACTCGCGCGGGGAAATGCCATCAATGCGGCTACGCCAGCGGCTCCGGCTGCCATCAGCAACAACTTTGGCGTAGGCATCGCTTCGGGCGCGCAGAGCAACATGATCGGCGGAACGGCGGCGGGCGCGGGGAATGTAATCTCCGGCAACAACATTGATGGCGTGCTCATCCTCCATGCGGGCACGAACGGTAACATGGTGCAGGGCAATTTCATCGGCACCAATCCGGCGGGCACAGCCGCCGTGCCGAATGGCGCTGGCGTGGAAGTATCGGTTGGGGCGCAAAACAACATCATCGGTGGGGCGGTGGCCGGTGCCGGGAATCTGATCTCCGGTAACGGGGGCGCAGTGACCTTCCCGAATGGAATTTTGATGGGCAGTCCCAGCACAAACAACAATCGCGTGCAGGGCAACCTCATCGGGACGCAGGCGGACGGCGTAAGCCCGCTGGGGAACAGTGCCTCGCACGGCGTGGTCTTTATCGGTTCGGCAGGGAGCGGTAACAACCTCGTGGGCAATACCATCGCCTTCAGCGGCGGCGCGGGAGTGTTTGCCGACTCCGGCTTGGCCAATACCATTAGCAGCAATTCCATCTTCTCTAACAGCGGCCCTGGGATTGATCTGGCTCCGCTGGGCGTGACTGGCAATGACAACTGCGACGGCGATGCGGGCCCAAACAACCTGCAAAACTTCCCCGTTCTGACTGCGGCTGCCAGCGCGGCCAGCACGATGATTCAGGGAACGCTAAACAGCGCGGCCAATACCACCTTCACGCTTGAATTCTTTGCCAACCCCGCCTGTGACCCTTCCGGCAATGGCGAAGGAAAAACTTTCATCGGCTCAATGCCCGTGACCACCAGCGGCAGTTGCACGTCGAGCTTCAACTTTACATTCCCCATTGCAGTTCCGGGGGGGCAATTCGTGACCGCCACGGCCACCGACCCGACGGGTAACACTTCGGAATTCTCAGCTTGCCGCCAAGTCATTCAAGCGTGCACCTTCTCCATCGCGCCCACCGCTCAAACTTTCACGGCCAGCGGCGGCGCTGATATGGTGGCCGTGACGACGCCGAGCGAATGCGGTTGGATGGCGGTCAGTAATGACGGCTTCATCACCATCAATTCGGGCAGCAGCGGCACGGGCAACGGGACAGTCAGCTATACAGTGGCCGCCAACCCAACCGCTAACCCACGCAGCGGCACAATGACCATCGCGGGGCAAAGCTTCACCGTCAACCAGAGCGGGATGACTTGCGCCGGGTTGATTTCACCCACCAGCGCATCTTTCTCAGCGATTGGAGGAACTGGCAATGTGATGGTGCCAGCGCCGGGCGGCTGCAACTGGACGGCGGTCAGCAATGACGCCTGGCTCACTGTCACTTCAGGCAGCCCTGGTATGGGGAACGGGATGGTCGGATACAGCGTTGCAGTCAACCCCGGCGGCACGCGCATCGGTTCGCTGACCATCGCCGGACAGACTTTCACCGTCACGCAGACGGGCGGTTTGATGTTCTACGCGCTGCCCACGCCTCTGCGCCTGCTCGAAACGCGGGCGGGATTTTTGGGTTGCACTACGCCTGGCGCGCCCATCAATGCCAACGCCACCTTCACGTTACCCGCGCGCACTGCCTGCTCCGGCATTCCGAACAACGCGGCGGCGCTCACCGGTAATATCACGGTCGTGCCAGCAGGCGCGGGCTATCTCACGCTCTACCCCAGCAACACCGCGCAGCCCACTGTCGCCAACTCAAACTTCAAGGTTGGCGAGATTACCAACAATCTCTTCACCGTCGGTCTTGCTCCTGCTGACGGCGCGTTCAAAATCTTCGCCAGCGCGACGACCGAAGTCATCATTGATGTGACGGGATACTACGCAGCGCCGGATCCGGGCGGATTATTCTTCCATCCGCTGCCAACACCTGTGCGGCTGGTTGAGACTCGCAGCAATCCGCCTACGTTGACAGGCTGCATCAAGACCAATGCGCCCTTGTCGGGCGGCGTTTTCACCGTGCAGGGGCGTTCGCCCGTCGCAGCACCCTGTAACGTAATTCCGGAGTCCGCACAGGTGCTGGTCGGCAATGCAACAACGGTATTGCCAATCACGATCGGAGGAGGGGGTTTTCTGACGATCTATCCCAGCGACACGCCCGGGCCGCTTGCCGCTAGTTCCAATTTCGCCGGTAACGACGTCATCAATGGGCCTTTCGCCGTCAAGCTGGGCGCGGATGGCAAGTTCAATGTCGCACTCCATGTTGTTACGACCGATTTGGTGATTGACATACTGGGCTATTACAGCCGCGAGGCGCTGGACGTGAACGGACAAGGCCTGTTCTTCAATGCCCTGCCGAGTCCGATACGCCTGCTCGAAACGCGGCCCGACTTCCCCGGCTTCCCGCTGACAGGTTGCACGCGCACCAACGCGCCGATCACGGGCAATATCAACGCGGCGACGCATACGCAGATGGCGGCGAACTTCTGCGGTCTGCCCGCCGCCGCGCAAGCCATCGTCGGCAACGTCTCGGTGGTGAACTCAACCGGCGCAGGCTTCCTGACGCTGTTTCCGGCGAATCTGACGACGGCGCCGTTGGTGGCTACGTCGAACTATCCGGCGCCTACGACGTTCGGTTACAACCGGCATTTCTTCGTGGGCCTGAGCCGGGCGGATGGCAAGTTCAAAGTGCTGACGCAATTCACGACCGATTTGATTTTGGATGCGTCAGGGTATTTTGCGCCGTAACGCGCCGACCAAATTGTCTTGTACAGATTTGCCAACCAAGGAAGCGGACGCGCCAGCCCGCTGCCGCTTCCTTGAGTTTTCGCCAGCCAGCCTTTACTTTTCCCGCCGTCACTTCCACCGCTCAAACAAAGGAATAGGCATGACACATCTGGCATTGCGCGGCGGCGCTCCGGTGCGCACCGCGCCGTTCACCGCCTGGCCGATTTACGACGAACGCGAGGCGCACGTCTTGCAGCGCGTGCTCGCCAGCCGCAATTGGGGCGGCTATCCCTGTCCCAATGATCTGGCGCGCGAATTCGGCAGCAAGTTTGCCGCGCACCATTCGGCGCGTTACGGCGTGGCCGTCGCCAACGGCACGGTCTCGCTTGAACTGGCCTTGCAAGCCGCGGGCATCGGCCCCGGCGACGAAGTCATCGTGCCCGCCTACACCTGGGAAGGCACGGCGGCGGCAGTCTTGTACGCGGGCGCGACGCCGGTCTTCGTGGACGTTGATCCAAACACGTATTGTCTGGACACCACGCTGATCGAAGCCGCGTTGACGCCACGCACGCGCGCCCTCATCCCCGTACATCTGGGTTTTCGTTTCGCCGATATGGACGCGGTGATGAACATCGCCGGGCGGCACAACCTTTTCGTGTTGGAAGATTGCGCGCACGCGCACGGCGGCCAATGGCAGGGCCAGGGCGCGGGATCAATCGGCCACGCGGGCAGCTTTTCGTTTCAAACCTCGAAGCTGATGACGGCGGGCGAAGGCGGCATCGTCATCACCGACGACATTGATCTGGCCGATCAAATCATTCGGCTGGC
Source organism: Acidobacteriota bacterium (assembly GCA_031418175.1). Classification (GTDB taxonomy): domain Bacteria; phylum Acidobacteriota; class Blastocatellia; order RBC074; family RBC074; genus JACPYM01. The sequence goes on from JANOWX010000378.1 coordinate 3,940, forward strand.
GAATTGCGGACGGCCCGCGCGCCGCGCATCGAAGCCTAATCCAGCGCTGGGTCACAACTACCGCATGACGGAATTTCAGGCGGGGATTTTATTGGCGCAGTTGGAACGGCTGGAAGAGCAGACGCTTTTACGCGAACAGCGCACTCGGCAGTTGGAAGCGGGCTTGCAGCAGATCGCGGGCATCGAACTGTTGCCGCGCGATTCGCGCATCACGCGGCAAGCGAGTTATCACTACGTGTTCAAATTTCACGGCGCAGCTTTTCACGGCCTTCACCGCAACGCTTTCGTCGCGGCGCTCAACGCCGAAGGCATTCCGAGCGACGGGCGTTTTTACGAAGCGGTCTATCGCTCTTCCCTCTTTGAATTCGCGGCGGAACGCTTCCCTGGCTGGGCCGCGCAGGCGCGCGAATTTCATTGCCCGGTCGCCGAACGCGCCGGGTATGAAGAATCAGTCTGGTTGCCGCACCAAATCTTCCTGGGCAGTGAGCAGGACGTTGACGACGTGCTGACCGCCATAGAAAAGATCAGCCAGCACGCGGCTGATCTGGCTGGTTACGACGACGAACGGATTCATGAGCAAGCGTTGTCGCGCGCCCAACGCGCGTTGCTGGAAGCGCAAGAACCATATTGAGCGGCGGGTTGAATCCGCACTCAAGCCAACGCGCTTGCCGCTGCTGCCTGGGCTGCGTAGAATGGCCGCCGTCACACGACATCACTAATTCTATTTTGAGACGCAAGCAGTGCCTGCATCTCAAACCAAATCCAAAGGAGAGCAACGCAATGGGCAGAGGTGATAAACGCACCAAGAAGGGCAAAATTTTCCGCGACAGCCGCGGCAACACGCGCAAGAGTCCGAAACAACTGCGGCGCGCGGCCAAGGCCAAAGCAATGGCGAAATCCAAAACGGCCTAAGACCTCAGCGGGCGCAGCTTCAAACTTGCGCCCGTTTTTCTTTTTTTTGAAGGGAGATAATCATGCTGCGCATAATCGGCTGGCTGTTGTTGCTGGTGCTGGCGGGCGTGAGCGGTTCGGCGTCAGCACAAACTGCCAAGCCGCGCACCGTCCGGCTGCACATTGACGGCTTCAGCAAAAGCAAAAGCGGCGCGATATGAATGGCCTGACCCGAACGGGTCAAACAGGCTCTGGCAGAGCTTGCCGCTGTGAAGAAAATCGAAATGCGGTTGGAGCTCGAAGAATTTCTCGTCACCTTCGACCCGGCGCGCGTTAGCGTGTCAACCTTGCTCGCCACGATCAAAGCGGCGGGTTACACCGCGCAGATTGTCGGCGACAAAAGCGCCGCGCCCGCTGTGCCGCTGACTGTCTTGCCAGCCGGCTTTGCGCTGCTGGATGAAGCTGTCGCGCGGGCGAAAGCGGAAAACAAACTGCTCGTGCTCGATTTCAGCGCCGCCTGGTGTGCGCCGTGCCAGCAGATGGAAAAGACGACCTTCCGCGCTGAAGCAGTCACAGCGCTCTTGCAGCGTTGCGTGCTGCTCAAGGTTGACACCGACGCGCAGCCCGAATTGACGCAGGCTTTCGGCGTCGTGGGCTTACCCGACCTGCGGCTGGCAACGCCGGCTGGCAGGATCGTGCGGCAGTTGCGCGGCTTTCTCACGGCTGAGGCGCTGGCCGCCGAATTGACCACGGCCATACGCGCATTAGGCCAGGATTGAAACATGAGCCGCCCGCCGCTGGTGCCCCCTTTGAAATGTCAGGGGATCAAAACAAAGCTCGTTTCGGCAATTCAAAAGATTGCTCAGGCGCGGGATTATTCACGCTGGATTGAACCCTTTTGCGGCTCCTGCGTGGTGGCGCTGAATGTGCAGCCTAAGCAAGCCCTGCTCTGTGACACGAACATTCACATCATTCGTCTCTACCAGAGCATCCAGAAAGGTGAAATCACTCCGGCGCTTGCCAAAACCTTTCTCACCGAGGAAGGTGAGAAATTGAAAGCCCGCGGAGAACCCTACTACTACGAGGTGCGCGAGCGATTCAATGCAACGCCGACGCCACTTGATTTTCTCTTCCTGAACTGGTCGTGCTTCAACGGCGTCATCCGTTTTAATCGGAAGGGGAAATTCAACGTGCCTTACTGCCACAAGCCGGAACGCTTTGCGCAGGCCTACGTCACCAAGATTACGAACCAAATTCGCCAGCTTGCCCAGGTGCTCAATACTGTTGAATGGACTTTCGAGGCTTGTGATTTTCGTGAGACGCTGGCGCAGGCTGAAGCGGGCGACTTTGTCTACGCTGATCCACCGTATGCCGGTCGCCATGTGGATTACTTCAATTCCTGGTCAGATGAGGATGAAACTGACTTGGCCGCCGGCCTCGGCGCTCTGCCCTGCGACTTCATGCTTTCAACGTGGCATAGCAACGAGTTTCGGACAAACACAGCAATTGAGCGGGTCTGGAGTGGAGCCGATTTCCACCTCTTGAAGCGGGAGCATTTCTACCACGTCGGATCGTCCGAAGATTTGAGGCACCCGATGGTGGAAGCGCTCGTCTCAAATTTTCCGCTGCCCGAACACGACACCGTCATTCAGGCAAAGGTGCAGCCAATGCTATTCGCGCTGGAAGCAGCTTCTTGATGTGCGCGGTAGCCCTGACTCACCGGGATGTGGATGGGCGGTGCGGTCTGGCGAAGGGCGGCAAACTGGACAACGTCAGTGCTAGCCCGCTACGTTTGATTGCACTGTAAAAAACCAAAGGCCGATTTTGAGAAAGACTATGGCAAAAGAAAAATACGACGTACTCATCGTTGGCTCCGGCGCTTCGGGCGGCATGGCTGCGCATACCCTCACGCAAAAAGGCGTGAAGTGCCTGTTGCTCGAAGCCGGCCCCGAAGTGGATTTCAATCGGCAACGCGTGCTCAAGCCTGTCTATGAATTGCCCTATCGCGGTTTAGGCAAACCGGGCAAGCTGCCGCTGATTTATCAGGCCACGGAATTCAATGCGCACCAGTGGGTAGACGATGCGCAGGTGCCTTACACCTACGACCCGAAAAAGCCGTATAGCTGGGGGCGCATTCGCATGGTGGGCGGCAAATCGCGCTTCTGGGGGCGTATGTCGTATCGCCTGAGCGATTATGAATTCAAAGCCAAAGACCACGACGGCTATGGCGACAACTGGCCGATCAGTTACGCCGATCTGGCGCCCTACTATGAGCGCGTCGAACCCATCTTGCGCGTGGCGGGCCGCAAAGAAGGCTTGCCGCAACTGCCCGATGGAATTTTTGTGGACGACAATTCGCCCGATGGCACAGTGCTGCAACGCCTTGCCAAAGTGGCTAATAAGCATGGCACCACCGTCACCAAGATTCGGCGGGCGCTGGGCGATGGACAGTTCGCCAGTTCGCATAATTTGCTGCTGCCCGCAGCGCAGGCGACTGGCAATCTGACGATTGTTCCCAATGCCGTCGTGCGCGCTGTGACGACCGATAAGCGGACCGGCCAGGCGAACGGCGTGAGTTTCTTTGACCGTCAATCGGGCCGCGAATTGCACGCCACGGCGCGCGTCGTCGTGCTGGGCGCTTCGTGTTTGGAAAGCACGCGCATCCTGCTCAATTCAAACCTAGCCAATTCCAGCGGCGTGCTGGGGCATTACTGGCACGATCAGTTTTACATCCCCAACGGCGTCGTCGGCGTGATTCCCGAAGCCCGCAACGGCAAGGCTCCGCGCGGCTTGCTGGGCGGCGGTGGCGTCATCCCGCGCTTTCGGAATTTGAAAACTCGGGAGAAAAACTTTTTGCGCGGTTATGCGTGTGATGTGAATCCGGGGCAAACGCCGGACGCGAAATACTTTCCGAC
>JANOWX010000379.1:0-7494 GCA_031418175.1 Acidobacteriota bacterium
CTGATGGTAGACACGCGCGGCCAACTGCGCGTGATTGACCATCAGGACGCGCGTATGGGCCCCGCGACCTACGACCTCGTGCCCCTGCTGGTCGAACGCCGCCTCGAACTGGCGGACGAAGCCTGGGTGGAAGAATGGCAGCTTGCTTTCTTGCGTGAACGCGACCGGCTCGGCCTGCCGCCCATCGCGGCCGCCGACTTGCGCTACGAATTCAACCTGATGACGGTGCAACGCCAGCTCAAAGCCATCGGCACCTTTTCTTATCAAACGGGCGTGGCCGGACGCGGCGAGTTTTACGAGCAATACATCGTGCCCGCGATTGCGACCGTCTTGCGCGCGATGCAAGCACCCGGCATGCGCGCCTACCCGGCCCTGCGCGCGGCGTTGGAGAATCTGACGATTGAACAGGAATTGCGCGAATTGCTTCGGCGTTTGCAGCCGGAGCAGAAAGTCGAAGTGCTGGAATTGGCGCGGAAACTCTCGGCAGGCTAAGTACACCGCCAACCAAGTTCTCTGGCATCTCGTGCCTCCCTTGTAGTAACGATTTATTCGTTACGTCCCAGCGGGTAACGCATAAATTCTTACTGTAAATCTTTCGGTGCTCAGCGCTCACGGACACCAGCGGCCACGCGCACCGCAGCCCCGAATGAGTTACAGCTGATGTTACGCAGTAAGAAAGTTAGGATTGGACTTGACACGTTCTTTGTGCCGGAGGCACAGCGGACATTAGCCGGTGGTGGAACGCAGTGGAACCACCGGTAGGGCAGCAAAATGATCGCTCGCCCCGGCAGGGGCGACGGACAAACCATTGGCGCGGTAATCACGACCAGTCCGGCGTCCCTGCCGGGGCGCGGGAATTGGCACGACTTAACCGGTGGTTCCACTGCGTTCCACCACCGGCTAATATCCGCCGCGCCTCCGGCGCTGAAATCCTGTCAAGCCTGCTTGCAACTATTCCACCGCGTAACATCAGTTACAGGAAGAAAAGATTTACCAGGACGGAAATGTTTTGCGCCCAATTCCGTTACTAAAATGAAACGCTCAAGCGCAGTCGCCGTACCCGGCTTTCGCGTCTCACTCGAAAAATCTAAATCGAACCACACAACCTTGGGACACCGGCAGAAACTGTCACTCTGACAAGCAGGCGTTCAGAGTACCGGCTTTAGCCGGCGCGGGCGCGCAGCGCCCCAAATGACGAGCCTGCGGCGCGCGGCCGGCTAAAGCCGGTACTCTGAACGTACTCTGAACGCCTGCTGTTGACGCGCTCATTTGAACGCGAGTGTACCAATCTCGATTATTGCGATTTAGTTTACTGGCAGGCCCCGCGTCTGTGCGGGCGGAGCTTTGCCTATTCACCGGCAAGGAGTCGTTATGACGCTACGAAAACGCACACTTTGATCCTGGCTTCACCAAGGCCAAGAGGTTCGCGGTTGCACGCAGCGAGCGCGTGCGGCTTGGCCTTTTTCGATTGATACGATACGCTCCCAATCGAACTCAACCTACCGAACCTGTGGAGAAATTAGATGAACATCCGTTTCGCTGCCTATCGCCAAGCGTTGCCAATTGTGATCGTTTTCCTGCTGGGCCTGTGCCTGTTGGCGGCGCTGCCTGAACGCCATTCCGGCAAGGCCAGAACGTTGTTTACCACCATCACGGTCAATACGACCGCCGACACCGTCGCCGCCGACGGCTTCTGCTCGTTGCGCGAAGCCATCCAAGCCGCCAACACCAATCTGGCCGTCAATGAATGCCCCGCTGGGATGGCAGGGCTGGACACGATTGAATTCAATCTCGGCGCGGGCACACCGACGATCAACGTGTTGAGCCCGCTGCCGACGATCAGCCAGCCCATCGTGATTAACGGCAATACGGGTGGGGCGACGCGCGTGGAGTTGAATGGCACGGGGGCGGGCACGACGTCGAACGGGCTGGTGATCATCGCCGGCAACAGCACGGTGCGTTCGTTGTTGATCAATCGCTTCAATAACCCCAGCCTACTTAATAGCGCCGGCATCGTGTTGGACATGGCGGGCAGCAACACGATTCAGGATTGCCTGCTCGGCACAAATGCCAGCGGCACGGCGGCACTAGGCAACTCCATCGGGTTATGGATCAGAAATAGTTCGTCAAACAATCTGATTGGCGGCACGCTTGCCGGGCAAGGCAATCTGATCTCCGGTAATGTGGCGACGGGATTCTTCATCTCTGGCGGCGCAAGCAACAACACCGCGCGCGGCAACCTAATTGGCGTCAATGCGGCAGGCACAGCGGCGCTCGCCAATGGGCAGCAGGGCGTGCATGTGGACGGGCCAACCACCGCCGGCAATGTCATCGGCGGTACCGGCACGAACGACGGCAACGTCATTTCGGGAAACACGTTCAACGGCGTCAGCATCTCTGGCGGCGCGACCGGCTTGCGGGTGGAGGGTAATCGCATCGGTACCAATGCCAGCGGCACGGCCACCCTTGCCAACAATCAGAATGGGGTGCTCATCACGAATGCTTCAGCGTTCGGTGGCAGTTTCAATACGACGAACAACACGATTGGTGGCACAGCGGCGGGCGCGCGCAATCTCATTTCCGGGAACAGCCAAAATGCTGTGTTTATCACCAGCGGTGCGAATAATAATCGAGTCGAAGGCAATTACATTGGCACCGATGTCAGCGGCACCTTGGCGCTGGGAAACAGTTTCAGTGGCGTCGCGGTCGGCAACGCGCCGAACAATACGATTGGCGGCACGGCAGCGGGCGCGCGCAACGTCATCTCCGGCAATCTCGACAATGGCGTGATCTTCTTCGGGACGGCGGCGACCGGCAACCAAGTGTGCGGCAACTATATCGGCGTGAGCGCGGCGGGCACGGCGGATTTGGGCAATGCGGCAGGCGGCGTCAGAACCAGCGATGCGCCGGGCAACACAATTGGCGGCACGGCACCCGAGGCAGGTAATGTGATCTCCGGCAACAATGTCGAAGGCGTCCGGTTGGCAGGCGCGTTGGGCGGCGGCAACATCGTGCAGGGCAATTTCATCGGCACGAACGCGGCGGGCACGGCGACCATCGGCAATACGCGCGAAGGCATCTTTATTGAGGGCGCACCCAACAACCTGATCGGTGGCTCAACTGCGGGCGCGCGCAACGTCATCTCCGGCAACGGCCAGCCCGGCGTGCTTATCAGCTTCATTCAATCGACCAACAACACCGTGCAGGGTAACTTCATCGGCACGGACAGCAATGGAGCGGCAGACCTCGGTAATACTCTCGACGGAGTGCGGATTACCGCTGACGCGCACGACAACCTCGTCGGCGGAACCACGGCAGCGGCGCGCAACATCATCTCCGGCAACAACAGCGACGGCATCGAGATCAATGGCGCTGCCGCCACCGCCAATCTTGTACAAGGCAACTACATCGGCACGAACGCAGCGGGCACGGCGGCGTTAGGCAATAGCTTCTCCGGCGTTTTTGCCAATGGTTCAATCAATAACGTTGTTGGCGGCACAGCGGCTGGGGCAGGCAATCTCATTTCAGGCAATCTTACGGCAGGAGTTGCCATACAAAATAGCGCGAGCGGGAATCAAGTACAGGGCAATTTGATTGGCACCAATGCGGCAGGAACAGCAGCGATCGCCAATAGCAGCCAAGGCGTATTCATTTCAGCTTCCATCAACAACCTGATCGGCGGCACGACAGCGGCGGCACGCAACATTATTTCTGGCAATGGCATTGGCATCCAGATCACGGGCGCGACTGCGGCCAATAACAACGTGCAGGGCAACTATATTGGCACCGACAATACGGGAACGGCCGATCTCGGTAATACCACATCGGGTGTTTCGATTATTACCAGCGCACACGACAACGTGATTGGTGGTACGGCGGCGGGCGCGGGCAATGTCGTCTCCGGCAACAACAGCGTTGGCATTGGCATCGGCTTCGGCAGCGCCGCCAATCTGGTGCAAGGCAACTTTATCGGCACAAATGCCGCCGGTACTGGCGCAATTGGCAACAGTGTTGCCGGCCTGTCCATCAACGGAGCCAACAATATCATTGGGGGCACGACAGCGGCGGCTCGTAACATTATTTCCGGCAACGGCACCGGTGGTGGCATTCAATTCAGTGGCGATGCAACCACCGCTAACAATACGGTTCAAGGCAATTATATCGGTACGGATGTAAGCGGGACGGCGGCGCTTGGCAATTCCGGTTTTGGAGGCGTCTTTCTCGGTACTAACGCGCACGACAATTTGATTGGCGGAACGACGCTGGGCACAGGGAATCTGATTGCGTTTAACAACGGCCGAGGGGTACTCCTGAGCACCAATGCAGGAATCGGTAACCGGATTTTGGCGAATGCAATTTACTCCAACACCGATCTAGGCATTGATCTGGGCAACAATGGTGTTACGCCCAACGACGTGGGCGACGCCGACACCGGCCCCAACAATCTGCAAAACTTCCCCGTCCTGCTTTCGCTCAGTTCCGGCAGTGGCAATACGACGGTGATTGCTGCGCTGAATAGCACAGCCAGCACTGCGTTCCGCATTGAGTTCTTCTCCAATCCGACCTGCGACGCTGCGGGCAATGGCGAAGGACAAGTCTTTCTCGGCTTCGTCAATGTGACGACGGATGCGAGCGGCAACGCGCCGATCAATGCCATGTTCCCAGGCAACTTGACGCCCGGCCACGTAGTCACGCTGACTGCGACCGATCCCGCCAACAACACGTCGGAGTTTTCGCCGTGCGCCGTCTGCTCCTATTCCATCACGCCGAGCAGGCAGCCGTTTCAGACAGTCGGCAGCAGCGCCAACGTCAATGTGACGACAATGAGCGGTTGTCCGTGGACGGCGACGAGCAACGCTCCATGGGTCACGATCAATTCAGGGGCGAGCGGTTTTGGCAACGGCGTAGTCGCTTACACCGTCGCGGCCAATCCCGGCCCCGCGCCGCGCGTCGGCTCAATGACCATCGCCGGACAGGCTTTCTCCGTCAGCCAGGCGGCGGCGGGAGCGTTGGTGGATACCGATTTTTCCGGCCCGTTCCCGCCGCCCGGTTGGGATGTGGCGGACGGCGGCACAGGCGGCGGTAGTGCGTCCACCTGGACGAACGCCAATCCCTGCAATCGCGTCATCCTGCCGCCCTTCTCCGGCAGCTTCGCCATCGTGGACGCGGGTTGCGCGGGCCCCAATGCCGTGCTGGATGAACAATTGATCACGCCGCCTTTCGACACCACGGGGCTGGGGCAGGTCTTCGTCGAATTCTTCAACCAGTTTCAATGGAACAGCGCGACGCCGAACAATACCGGCGATGTGGATGTGAGCACCGATGGCGGGGCAACCTGGGTCAATGTGCTGCGCTTGCAAAACGGCGATGATGGCGTGCCGACGCCGAATACCAAGTCGCTCAACATCACGCCTTTCATCGCCGGCAATCCCGCGAACGTGCGCGTCAGGTTGCATTATTACGGCATCGGCGCTCCGGCCCGGCCCAACGCTCCGGCGGGCGAGTTGTTTGCTTATTGGGCAGTAGATTTTTCGATTTACGGCTTCGGCATCACGCCCACGAGTCAGAGCTTCGCGAGCAGCAGCGGCACGGGCATGGTGAGCGTCACGGCAGCGGCGAGCCGTTCGTGGACGGCGCAAAGCAACGCGCCCTGGCTCACGGCCGTGACGACTGGCGGCACAGGCAGCGGCTCGGCCCAGTACAACGTCGCCGCCAATCTGACCGGCCTACCGCGCACCGGCACAATGACCATTGCGGGCCTCACGTTTACACTGAACCAGCAAGCCACCTGCCCAAACATCACGGTCAACCCGACCACGCTGCCAGCGGGCCGCGCGGGCGTCGCTTATAACCAGACGCTCACGCAAACCGGCGGCACAGGCGCAATCAGTTGGAACGTCAGCGCAGGGGCTTTGCCGACGGGCTTGACGTTAACTGCGGGCGGTGTGTTGTCTGGCACACCCAGCGTGTTCGGCCCATTCAATTTCACCATTCGCGCGACCGATGCGAATTCCTGCACAGGTGAACGCCCGTACACGCTCACGCTCAATCCGCCCTGCCCTACCATCACGGTCAATCCGTCCAGTCTGGCCAACGGCAGCCAAGGCACGGCTTATTCACAAACGCTGACGGCCAGCGGCGGCAGTTCGCCGTATAGTTTCGCGTTGACGACGGGCGCGTTGCCGAATGGCTTAAGCCTGGCCGGCAACGGCGCGCTAACAGGCACGCCCACGGTCAACGGCGTCTTCAATTTCACGGTCACGGCGACGGACAATACCGATTGCACGGGGGCGCGCGCTTACACGCTGACCATCACTGCGTCCAGCAACGGCTTGCAGTTCTTCCCGTTGCCGCAGCCGGTGCGCTTGCTCGAAACGCGCGCGGGCTTTGCGGGCTGCACCATGCCGGGCGCACCGATAAATGCGAATGGCACGTTGACGTTGCCTGCCAGAACAACGTGCGCAGGCATTCCAACGAATGCGGCGGCGGTGACGGGCAACATCACGGTGGTGCCTTCAGGGCCAGGCTTCCTGACGTTGTTTCCGAGCAGCGCGACGCAGCCGACGGTGGCCAACTCTAATTTCGCGGCGGGCGAAATCACCAACAACGTTTTCACTGTCGGCCTCGGCGCGGGCGATGGCGCGTTCAAGATTTTCAGCAGCGCGACGACGGATGTGATCGTTGACGTGACCGGCTATTATGCGCCGCCCGGCACAGGCGGTTTGTACTTCCATCCGTTGGCGACGCCGGTGCGCTTGCTCGAAACGCGGCCCAGCTTGACGGGCTGCCTCACGCCGGGCGCGCCGCTCGCGGGCACGAACAATGCGAATGCCGATCCGAATTTGGATTTGTTGTTGCAAGGGCGTGCGCCTGTCGCCGCGCCGTGCAATTCAATTCCAGCGACGGCGCAAGTGCTGGTCGGCAACGCGACTTCGGTGTTGCCGGGCGGCGGCGGTTACTTGTCGATTTAGCCGTGCGGCGGGACACGTCCGATGGTGGCGAGTTCGAATTATGCGGGCGCGGATGTCATCAACGGCCCGTTTGCGGTGAAGTTAGGCACGGATGGCAAGTTCAAGATTTACACCTTCGGCACAACGCACTTGGTGGTGGATATTTTGGGCTACTACAGCGAAGACGCCACCGACGCGAACGGCGCGGGCTTGCTCTTCAATCCACTGCCGAGCCCGGTGCGCTTACTCGAAACGCGGCCTGACTTCCCCGGCTTCCCGCTCACCGGCTGTACGCGCACTAACGCACCGATTGCCGGCAACCTGACTACGGCGACGCATACGCAGACGGCGGCGAATTTCTGTGGCTTGCCAGCCAACGCGCAAGCCATCGTCGGCAATGTGTCGGTAGTCAATTCAACGGGCGCAGGTTTCCTGACGCTGTTTCCGGCGAATTTGACAACGGCCCCGCTGGTGGCGACGTCGAATTACCCGGCACCCGCGACGTTCGGTTACAACCGGCATTACTTCGTGGGGCTGAGTCCGG
>JANOWX010000380.1:0-13541 GCA_031418175.1 Acidobacteriota bacterium
CGGCACGCCTTTGAATCCGGGGAAAGTATTGATGTCCACTACGTAGGGCTTCCCGTCTGACGTAATGATGTCCAAGCCGAACAGGTCAATCCCGAACGCCTGCCCGCAGGCCAAACAAATCTGCCGCATCTCTGCGGGCACCTCGAAGGCCTCACCCAGTTTGTCTTCCAGCGTCTTGGGCGGCCAGACGCGGCGCACGCCGAAGACCTGATCGCCGATGACGTAGAGCTTGTAATCGCGCCCGTCCGGCTTATGCAGCCGCTGCGCAAAGTACAAGTCATCCGACGTGACGTTCGCCAACTCGTCCGCGCTGTGAATCATCTGCACGCCGCGCCCTTGCGACGCGCCCCAGAACGGTTTGACGACCAGCGGCCCAGCGGCCAACAACCCGGCCAACTGTTCAGCCTTCCCCGCAAAGAAGGTCGCGGGCAACGGCACGCCCGCGCGTTGCAGCACTTGCGTCGAGAGAATCTTGTCCTTCATCAACACGACGGTCGGGTACGGATTCAGAATCCGCGCGCCCAACCCGTGCAGCAAGCCCGCGTAAGCCAGCGCCGTCTCGGTGCCCGCTTTGAGCAAATAAAGGTCGTGCGTGTTTTGAATGGCGGCGACGTCATTGCATTGCGCATCGGGATAGATCATCTCGACGGCGTGGCCGCGCGCGGTCAGCAATTCCGCCGCCTGTTGCATCACGGAGCCGCTGCGGCCCGCTTTTTCTTGAGTGGAGATAACGCCGATAATCATAAGTTCACTTGCTTCGCCACGCCTAAATTCGCCAGGGAGGATTGAGCCGATTCTCGCCTGCGTAATAAAGGCAAATCCGATTGCCATCGGGATCGCGCAAATAACATTCGCGCCAGAGCCAGGGTTGATCCACCGGCTCAGATTCAAATTCGATACCTTGCGCTTTCAACTCCGTCACTCGCGCATCCAGATTGGCGCACTCGAAATAAACCACCACGCCGGGTGGCTGCGGCGCGCTGTCCACCAGATGAATCGAGAAGGTCGCGCCACCCGCTGGGCATTCAAACCGCGCGTATTTCGGGAGGTCTTCAACGATCTGGCACAAACCGAGCTTGCGGTAAAACTGGATCGCGGCGGCGACATTCAACGATGGCACGGTGACTTGATTCAGGTTCATGGCTAACGCGAGGCGATTCGTTCCTCCACAAAATCCGCCAGCAACTCGCTCCCATTCGGTACGCCCGTGTAATTCGGATAATCGTTGATCTCGATCACCAGCGGCCCCTCGTCCGTAATGATCGTGTCCACGCCGAACAAATCCAGCCCAAAGAGCTTGCCGCAACGGCGTCCCAAATCTTCCAACGCGGGCGTAATCTCAACCAAGCCCGCGCGTGACGGTTCGCCTTCAATACGCGCATTGAACGGCGATTCCTTGCGCACAGCCCAGACCTGTTCGCCCGCGCCATAAAGCTTCAAATCATAGCCATCCGTCTTGAAATAGCGTTGCGCCAGCGCGACTGGTTCATCCCACGCGGTCGCGGCCATTTCTGCCGATGAATGCACGACCAGCAGGCCGCGCGAGTTGTCGCCGAAGATCGGTTTCAGAATGATTGGGTAAGCGGCGGCGGGAATCTGCGCGGCCAGTTGCGCGACGCTGCCGAAATAGGTTTGCGGGACGGGAATACCGGCGTTGGCGAATGAGACGGACATCTGCGCCTTGTTGTGCACGGCGGCGATGGCGGGGCGCGTGTTGATCGTCAACACGCCGCGCTCTTCGGCCCAACCCAGCAAGCAGAGCAGCGCCCAACTGCGCCCGCGTCCGACGATCAAATCCAGGCCGTCGAGCCAGCGCTGGTCGCCCATCACGTAATAGCTTTGTTGCGGATCAATTAAGGTGATGTGATGGCCGCGCGCTGCAAGGACTTCTTTCAATCCGGTGGGCTGGCTCTGGGCCATGTAGCGCGCTTCGGCCATTAGGCCAATGCGTAGAGGGGACGGCATAACGTTTCAGTTTCCTTTATTGAATTGGGCAGGAGCGCGCCACAAACCTGCCAGGGATTGGGAATCGGGTAGAACAGCGCGGCGATTATAGTCGGCGGTCAGTGCCGGTCAAGCGAATTATCCGGCACGTTGCAGCTTTCACTGTTCGCGCTTGCTCGTCAAAATCGCATTGAACAACAACGGCAACGTCGCCAGACTTTGCCCGCGATACTGCGGGCGGAAGCCGAAGAGGATCACACGCCCCTGCCCCAGCTTCACTTCGACCAGCGCCGCTTTGCCGCGCAAGCGCTGGTCGCCCAGAATCCAGCCGCTCAACAACGGCGCGCCCGTGTCGGGATACTTGGCAATGGCCTTCGCGGCGTTGGCATCCACGATCTCAAACGCCGGGCTTTGCTCGAACCAGGCGATGGATTCGCGTTCCAAGCCGAACGTCAACGGACTATCCGCCGCCAACTCCGTCCGCAAGATCGAACCGGGGCAGTAAAAATCCTTGTTCGCCACGCCCTGCAAAACATCGCGCACCGGCAACCGCAAATAATCAATCGCAAAGTTCGACGCGTTGTTGAGTGCGATCAACGTGCCACCCGCTTCGACAAAGGCGCGCAAGGCCGCGACGCCCGCTTCGCCCAAGCCTCCCGCAAACTCCGCGGGATAGCTGCCCGCGTTCTCGCCACGCCCTTCAGGAGCCTGCTGCCCCGGCCCCGCCAGGCCGTTGAACAAGGCGCGCGGCGCTTGATCGGGCAGCAAGATCGCATCGAACTTCTCGTTTAGCCTCTGACCTGCTTGGCCCGCGCGCACTTCGGCATCCAGCAATGACTTGTACGGGAATTTGTATTGATCGAAGACCCAGCGCGTCCAGCCTTCATCCATCGCGGCGGCGTAGCTTTTATACAGCCCCAACCGCACCGGCGAATTGCTGCGTTTGAGCGATTGGATCACCGTGCCATAAGGCTCCGGCTTCGCTTCGACTGTGAACGGCGCTTTGGCAAAGACGGCCTGCACGTTCATCAGCAGCGTCAATGTGTGCGCCGTCACGTCGTAAGGCCGTTTGGGCGGCCCGCCCGGATATTCGCGCAGGTCAGGATAACGTTGCGGTTCGAGCAAGGCTTTCGCAAACGCCGCATAGGGCTGTTGCAGCAGCACCAAATGCGTGCCCGCCGGATAGCTCTCGCCGTCGGCCTTGAATTCCTGACTCGCGCGCTGCACTTCGACGCCGCCGCGTTTCAAGATCGCCAGCACGCGATCCAGCCCTTCGGTTTTGAAATAGTAGTTGACCTCGGCGCTGGTCGAAGGCTCGTTGGTAATCTGGCCGACCAGCGCCGACTCTTGCTCGTGTTTTTCTTTGTCGGTGCCGGTGGAATTGGCGGTTTGCTTCATGCCCGTTTTCAAACGCGCGACGGCGTCTTGCAACGAGGGGGGCAATTCAGGTTCAGGCAGGATGATCGCGTAAGGCAAGTCTTTCGCTGCGACCGCGCGCTTGCTGACTTCGTAAAAGTTGCGCAGGTGCTGTTCGCGGTATTTGGCGGCGTGCGTCAATAGCGCCAGTGCGCCCGCCGTCTGGTAATCCACAATGTCGCGCAACGTCCAGCGCCCGCCCGGCCAGGGCTTGGGGAAATTCCAGCTTGCGACTTTGCCGTCATAGCCGATGCCGGCAGACAAACGTTGGAACGGCATTTCAATCGGCGTCGCCAGCCGCGCGCTGGCCGTCTCGCTCAGAATGCGCAAACCCGCGTGGTAATGCGTGTAAGCGCGCGCCGGTGACCAGGCGTCGTAAACGCCATTGACGACCACGCCGCTCTTGCCCTGCGCCGTCACGTCCCAAGCCATCGCCGTGCCCAGCGCATTCACGCCCGCAATGATGGCGGGGTCAACATTCGGTTCCCACGGTTCGGTGTATGGCGGCGTGAAGAAGCGCGCGGACGCCGCGCCCATCTGGTGCACGTCGTGCAGGATTTGCGGACGCCAGACATTCAGGATTTTATCCACGGTCAACTGCGTCTCGACCTGCGTGAAGGCGTACCAGTCGCGGTTGTTGTCGTGCCCGGTGTAATGGTGATACAGCTCGGGCGGCGCGCTGCCTTCGCTGGGCGTGCCCAGGGTTTTGAAATACCACTCGGCCACGATGTCTGTGCCGTCGGGATTGAGCGACGGCACGAGCAGGATTACCGTGTTATCGAGAATGCTTTTGATCTGTTCGCTATTCTCGCTGGTCAGCCGATAGGCCAGTTCGGTCGCGCTGAAGGTGCCGCCGACTTCGGTGGCGTGAATGCTGCAGGTGATGACGACGACGGTTTTGCCCGCGTGGATCAAGGCGTTTGCCAATTCATCGGCATTGCCTTGTTTGGCGAGCACACGCGGATCGCCGAGCTTGCGCTGCTGTTCTTTGATCTCAGCCAGCCGTTGCATGTTTTCGGCGGACGTGATCGTCGCCACGACAAACGGACGGCCCAGCGTCGTCTTGCCCACTTCATCCAGCTTGATGCGATCGCTGGCTGTCGTCAGTTTGCGGAAGTAGGCGACGAAGGTCTCCCACTTCGCCAGCTTGCGCTCGGCGCCCACTTTGAAGCCGAGCACCGATTCGGGCGCGGGGATCGAGAGGTTGTTGGCGGGCAGGTTGGTGCGACCAGCTTGCGCCAGTCCAGTGACGGACGCGGCGAGCAGCCAGAGCAAAACGAAATGAAGTCGGATGGTTCGCATAGTTGTGCCTCAGTCCAAGATGAAGGGTGATGAAGGGTGCGGATGCTTGTCTTTCGCGTGAATGACCGGTACTTTAGCACCGCACAAACAAGACGCAAATTCAGCGCGAGGTTTTCTCCATGTCACACGCAATACCACAACCAGTTTGGGACGAATACGCGCCCGACATCAGCAACCTCATCACGGAGGACGACACAGCCGTGGACAATATCCTGACCGAAAAACAGCAACGCCTGCTGACCGAACCGCTTTACAGTTCCTGGGACGGCCCCGGCGAAGGCCGCAGCTTCGTCGCCCTCGCCAACGTCGGCGTCTTTTATCTCGCCCGCAACCCGGCCATCGTGCCTGACGTGCTGTTCAGCGCCGATGTCGAGATGCCCGACGATTTCAGCCGCAAGGAGAACCGGTCGTACTTCCTCTGGGAATTCGGCAAAGCGCCCGACATCGCCATTGAGATCGTCTCGAACAAAATCGGCGCTGAAGATGGCGAGAAGAAGCAAAAATATGCGCGGATGAAGGTCGAGTATTACGTGATCTATGACCCGCTGCGCGTGCTGCTGCCCGAAGTGCTGACGGTTTACCATCTGCACGGATTCTCTTACGAGCGCGTTGAGGCAGCCTCATTCCCCGCTTACAACCTGTCGCTGGTGTTGTGGCAAGGCCAGTTTGAAGACAGTGAGGGCGAATGGCTGCGCTGGGCCGATGCACGCGGCAACTTGATTTTGACGGGCAAGGAACGGGCTGAGCTTGAACGCCAACGCGCCCAGCAAGAACGTCAACGCGCCGACCGCTTCGCTGACAAGTTGCGCCAACTAGGAATTGACCCTGAGCAGCTTTGAGCAGCGGCCAAATACACCAACGCCGGGCGTAGACGAATTCGTCCAGCCCGGCGTCTCCTTGTCTGCCAACGACAACGGCTGGCGGTTACACCAAACTCGCCGCGTGCCGCAACCGCTCCACCGCCCGCGCCTGCCCCACCGCCGCAACGACTTCAAACAAGCTTGGCCCAACCGCTTGCCCCGTCAACGCCGTGCGCGCCGCATTGATCAGCAAACCCGGCTTGACGCCTTTGGCTTCGGCAAAGCCGCGCAAAGCCGCATCGGTCGCATCGTGCGTAAACTCGGTCAACGCGGCAAAGGCATCGGCCAATTCCGGCAGCAACGTTTTCAACGCCGCGTCCTTTTGCAGATTCTTTTTGACCGCCGCCTCGTCGAATTCAAACTCCAGCCCATCCACAAAATAAGGCCGCCCGTGCGTAGCAAAGTCCTTGATCGTGCGCGTGCGTTCGCGCAACAGGCCCAGCGTATGTTCGTACCAGCCGCGCCGCTCGCCCTCGTATTCATCACGCCACAAGCCCGCGCGTTGCAATTCGGCTTTGACGTAAGGCAACAGTTTTTCCAGCGGCCAGGTGCGGATGTACTCGAAGTTCATCCAGAGCGCCTTCTGATCCGTCCAATTGCGCGGGTCGCCTTCGGTGAAGTTAAACACGGCGTTCGAGGTGTGGATGCCTTCGAGCGTAAAAAGCTGAATCAATTCTTCACGCGTGAAGATTTCCCGATCCTGTTCGACTTCCATTCCGGCAGGCGACCAGCCCAGCAAGGCCAGAAAGTTGACGAAGGCATCCGGCAAAAACCCGCTGTCACGATAAGTCGTCACGCTGACAATCTCGCCGTGTTTGCGTTTGGAAAGCTTGCCCTTGTTCGGCGCCAGGATCAGTGGCAGGTGCGCGAATTTCGGCACCGGCGCGCCCAGCGCCTGATAGATCAACACCTGTTTGTGCGTATTCGACAGATGATCCTGCCCGCGCACGACGTGCGTAATGCCCATCTCGATGTCGTCCACCGTCACGCTCAGGTTATAAAGCGGATGCCCGTCCGAACGCAGCAAGACCAAATCCTCGGTGTCCTTATAATCGCGCTCCTGCAAGCCGAAGACGGCGTCATCGAATTGCGTCTGGCCTTCCTCCGGCACCTTGAAGCGAATCACGAAGGGCTCGCCCGCCGCCGCGCGCGCATCGGATTCATCTTTAGACAGTTGGCGAAACGGATTGACGACACGTTCCTTGACGATCGCTTGTTTGAGGCTCGCCTCATCACGCGCCTGCTTCGGCGTGAAATCGCGGTAGGCCCAGCCGTTGGCAAGCAACTGCTGCGCCGCCGCGCGATGCTTGTCGGCATAATCGGATTGATAAAACGGCCCTTCGTCATAATCCAGCCCCAGCCAGGCCAGGCCTTCGAGAATGCCGCGCACCATCTCAGCGCTCGAACGCTCTTGGTCGGTGTCTTCGATGCGCAGGATGAATTTGCCGCCCGTCTTGCGGGCAAACAGCCAATTGAACAGAGCCGTGCGCGCGCCGCCGACGTGCAAGTAGCCGGTGGGCGAAGGCGCAAATCTAACTCGAACGTTGGCGCGGATGTCTGACATAAGTGCTGGTTACTTTCTTGGTGGTGATGTTGCAGAAACAGGCGGTCACTATACTGAATGGTTTTGCCGGTCAGCAACTGGGACTGCGCTGCGGTCAGTGGCTGGTGTATGCGCGGTGCGAAACGGCTGTCTTGCGGAAATACGTCAAAGCTTCATTTGGCGGCGAGCGCCTGCGTCACCCGCGCGCGCAAAATCGGCAACACGTCGGCGGCGAACCAGGGATTGCGTTTGAGCCACAGGCGATTGCGCGGGCTGGGGTGCGGCAGCGGCAAAAAGCGCGGCAGGTATTCAGCATAGTTCGCCACCGTTTCGGTCAAGGTGGGCTGGTTCCCTTCTTTCAGATAATTGGCTTGCGCAAAGCTGCCGATTAACAGCGTCAAGGAAATCTTCGGCAGGGCGGCCAGCAGCGGCGGATGCCAGAGCGGCGCGCATTCGGGGCGTGGCGGCAGGTCGCCGTTCTTGCCCGTGCCCGGATAACAAAACCCCGCAGGCACGATGGCGATGTTACGTTCGTCATAAAACTGTTCGCGCGTCAGTTGCAGCCATTCGCGCAAGGTGTCGCCCGATGGATCATTCCAGGGAATGCCGGTTTCGTTGACGCGGCGGCCCGGCGCTTGTCCGATCAGCAGCAATCTGGCATTGGCGTGCGCGCGCACAATCGGATTGGGCGGATGCGGCAGATGCGCGGCACACACTTGGCAGGCGCGAATTTCCGGCAACAAAGTTTTGAGATTGGGTTTGGGCATGGTTTTCCTGAAGTTTGTCGAGCCCGCTGACCCTTTGCGTTAAAGTTCGTAGTCCCGCCTAAGAATTGAAAATTAAATAAGAGCGTCAACCACGGGGAACACGGGCGCACGGGGCGCACGGGGCAGCAGTGGAATTATCCAGTACCTAACTTAACCACACGCCCGCCTGACTTGATGTCCCCGTGTGCCCCGTGTTCCCCGTGGTTTACTTGGTTGAGTTACTTAATTTCCAATCCTAAAAGCGGGACTATGAACTTTAAGCGTGCTGCTTCAGGTTATTTTTTGACGGGTGGCAACCGATGTGGTTCGTAGTACGGCTTGCCATTCAACTTCTTCACTTCGTCCGTAAACGTCGTGCCGTATTTTTCCTGGGCATTCGACAACGCCCAGGCCTGCCGTTTGAAGTTCCAGCTTTCCGGGTTCAGGCGTTGCGCTTCTTTGTAATGCGGGATCGCGGCTTCGCCCTTGCCTGTTTGATAGAGATATTCCGCCAGGCCGAATTCCGCCGAGGCCAGCGCCCAGTCGGGATTCTGCGGCTTCAGGCGTTCGCGCAGTTCGGCCGCGCTCAGCGCAAAGGCGCTCTTGTCGCCCAGCTTGACCCAATCGCGCAGGCCGTTGATCCACGGTTCGGTGTCAACTTTGGTCACGCTCATGCCTTTGTTGCTGGAATAAGCGACTTCGTTCGGACGCACGATGCGGCCTTGTTCATTGATCCAAACAGCGGTCGGGACATTGACCATGTTGTAGAGGCGCGTCACGACGTGTTGTTTGTCAACCAGGACGGTGTATTCGGCTTTGCCCGCTTCGATCCACGGCCCGGCGGCTTTGAGGCCGCCCGTGTCTTCGGCGATGGAAATGATCTCAAAGTTCTGATTCTTCAATTCGCTGTAAATCGTCTGCCAGCCTGGCAGATCCGCGCGGCAGCCTCACCACGAAGCCCAGGTCACGATCAACACTTTTTTGCCGCGAAAATTTGCGAGCGAGTGCAGCTTGCCGTTCTTATCGGGCAAGGTGAAATTCGGCGCCTGGAAGTTTTGCGTATAGCCGTTCTGCACTTCCGGCCGTTGCCCGAAATACCACGCCGCTTGTGCGGCATCGTGCGCGACTGGTTGTTTGAGCAGGCGCGCAAACTCCGTCAGGTTGAACCATGTCGTTTTGCCGGCTGTTTGCAAAAACTCGGCGCGCCGTTTTTTCGGCAGCGGGAAGCAGAGTTCAGCGCGGCAGACGCCTTGCGGCTTGTTGACAAAGCCGGTCGCCGTTTTCAGGTCTGCCAACGTGAGCCATAAATCGTGCGGCTTGGCGGTGGCCAGCTGCGCCGCGCCAACGGCGGTCGCCTTGTCGTCGTAAACGACAAGCGCTTTGTTTGTTTCAGTCGCTTGTATGCCGCTGGTAAACAACAAACCCAGCAGCATTGCTCGTATCCAACTTTTCATCGTGATTCTCCTTATTCAAGTTTGCACTTCTGCTATAGATTTCAAGAAAACGTTTCCCCACGAAGACACACGAAGCAGCACGAAGAAAACCTGGTCAGTCACTGCTTGGCCTTACTTTCCCCTTCGTGAAACTTCGGGTGTCTTCGTGGGAGAATTTCTTTTTCTTGAAGGCTATAGTTTCCCGAAACCGGCCACGTAAAGCCCGGCACAAGATGCCGACCCCTTCCGCAGCGAAGTTACTTCGAGTCATTTCTTTCCACGCTGCTCAAGCTTCGCCCAACTATCCCGCAACCCAATCGTCCGGTTAAACACCAGCTTGCCGGACGTTGAATCGGGGTCTACGCAAAAATAACCCATGCGTTCGAACTGATAGCGCGCGCCCGCCACCGCCTCGCGCAAGCCCGGCTCGACTTTGCAGCCGGTCAGCACTTCCAGCGAATGCGGGTTCAAGTTGGCGGTGAACTCTTGCCCCTCTTCGACTTCATCAGGGTTTTCTTTGGCAAACAGCGTCTCGTACAGGCGCACCTCGGCGTCCACGGCGTGCGCGGCGCTGACCCAGTGGATGGTGGATTTGACCTTGCGCCCATCGGGCGTGTTGCCGCCGCGCGTCGCCGGGTCGTAGCTGCAATGCAACTCGACGATATTGCCAGCGGCGTCTTTCACAACGCTCTGGCAGGTAATGAGGTAGCCGTAACGCAGCCGCACTTCTTTGCCCGGCGAGAGGCGATAGAACTTGGGCGGCGGCACTTCGCGGAAATCATCTTGCTCGATGTAAAGCACCTTTGAGAACGGCACCTTGCGCGAACCGGCGCTGGCGTCTTCAGGATTGTTGACGGCGTCCATCTCTTCCACTAGACCATCTGGCAGGTCATCGGGGTAGTTATCAATCACGACCTTCAACGGATTGAGCACCGCCATCACGCGCGCCGCGTGTTTGTTCAAATCCTCGCGCACGTAGTATTCGAGTTGTTGAAGCTGCGTGCTGCCGTTGGTTTTGGATACGCCGAGGCTGGCGCAGAAATTGCGAATCGCCTCGGGCGTATAGCCGCGCCGCCGCATCCCCGACAGCGTCGGCATGCGCGGGTCGTCCCAGCCATTGACCAACCCCGCTTGCACCAGCCGCAGCAGCTTGCGCTTGCTCATCACGGTGTAGGTCAGGCTCAACCGGTCGAACTCGAATTGCTGCGACGGAAAGATGCCGAGCTGTTCGATGAACCAGTTATACAGCGGGCGATTGTTGTCGAATTCGAGCGTACAGATCGAATGCGTGACCTGTTCGAGGGAATCGGACTGGCCGTGCGCCCAATCGTACATCGGATAAATGCACCACGCGTCGCCGGTGCGATGGTGATGCATGTGCAGGATGCGGTACATCACCGGATCGCGGAAGTTCAGGTTCGGCGAGGCCATCTCAATCTTCGCGCGCAGCGTGCGCGAGCCATCCGGGAACTCGCCGTTTTTCATGCGCGCAAACAAACCCAGATTCTCTTCGACAGAGCGGTTGCTATACGGGCTCTCTTTGCCCGGCTCGGTCAGCGTGCCGCGATGTTCACGAATCTCATCGGCACTGAGGTCACAGACGTAGGCCTTCCCTGCCTTGATCAATTGCACGGCCCAGTCATAAAGCTGTTGGAAATAATCAGAAGCGTAAAACAGCCCGTCCCATTGGAAGCCCAGCCATTGCACGTCTTCCATAATGGCGTCCACATACTCGGTCTCTTCTTTGGTGGGATTGGTGTCGTCGAAGCGCAGATTCGTCTTGCCGCCGAATTCCGCCGCCAGGCCGAAATCGAGGCAGATGGCCTTGGCGTGGCCGATGTGCAAATAGCCGTTCGGTTCGGGCGGAAAGCGCGTCTGCACGCGGCCGCCGTGTTTGCCGGCGGCGATGTCTTGAAGAATGATGTCGCGGATAAAATTCGACCGGACGGCCGCTTCACTTGCTGATTCAACCGCTGTCTCAACTGGCGCTGCAACGGGTTTCGCGCCAGCGTCAGCTTCACTCGAGTTCATTTGTTTTACTAAGCTCCTATAAAAACACTTTGAGGAACGAGCCTTGAATGAAGGGCCGCTCCGGCAATTTTGTTGGTTATTGGTGTCGCAAGAAGGCGGCAACTATACCTGTTGGAGAATGGCTGGGCAATCGGCGCTTCAGGCCAGCGAGCGGATCAGCGGCGGCGGCTCAACGGCGGCGAAGTTGACGGCCTCATAGATTTCGCGCAATGAGATTTCGCAATCGAGCGCAAGGAGTTTTATCACGGCGTCCAGGTCGTTGTATTCGCGCTGACTCCACAAACCGTCCGCCTGTTTGACCAGGTGTGTGACGTGCGGGCGATGCTGCGCGACCAATAAGTACTCGTGGAAATTGGGGATGGATTTGTAATGCGTGAACTTGTCGCCCCGATCATAGCCTTCGGTGGATTTCGATAAGACCTCGATGATGAGCGCGGGATTGGTCAGCGCGTCTACCCCGCCGATCATTTCGAAGCGTGGCTGCCCGCAAACCGCCGAGGTGTCGCCGTAACGATAGGGCGGGGCGCTCGGCACTTTGATCCGCGTGTTGGCAAGGAAGACGCGGCAACCTTTGCCTTGCAGCTTCGTGCGCAAATTAAAGTACACATTACCTTCCAACTGATCGTGCTGCGGACTGGAGCCGCTCATATCGAAAATTTCGCCATCCCAATATTCAAGCCGCGCTTCCGAGTTGCGATCCAGTTCCAAGTATTCTTCCAACGTATAGGTCAGTTTTGGTTGAGCCGACATGGTTCATTACCTCCGCTTACGAATTTACACGAAGCCCGCGCGAAAAGCGAAAACACAGCCTCAACACCGTTTCAACACTTCGCTGCACAACGACAGGCTGCGGCTGTCAATGGCGCGCTCCGTCGCCAGTATGCCGTCGAGGTGATCAATTTCGTGTTGCAGCAATTCCGACAGGTCATTCGTCGCCGTCAGCAGATGTTCCGCGCCGTCTTGATCGAAATAGCGCACGTCAATCTCGAGGTGCCGCCGCACGCGCACCAGCAAATTCGGCAGCGAGAAACAATCGTCCCACAGCTCCATCTGTTCGTAACTGGCGCGCACGATATGCGGATTGATGAGCGCAAACGGCGTGCTGCCGTTTTGCATATTCACAAACAGCATGCGTTGCTGGGCGCCGATCTGCGGCGCGGCGATGGCGCGGCCAAAGCCGTTGCGCAAGCGAAAGCCGGCCAGCGTATCGGCCAAATCGGCAATCAGCGCGCGGGTGGCGGGCGCTTGAATTTCGGTGACGGCGGACGAGGGCTCCCAGAGTTTGGGATTCCCCAACAGCAAAATCTCACGAACCGGCATATGCTAAGCTCCTGTTTGAATGTACTTGAACGTCCGCGCAGTCTAGCAAACCGAAAGCACGAACGCATGACTAAGAAAACCCATGACCTCAGCGTCATCCTCTTTGATTTCGACGGCACGCTGGTCAACACCACGCCGTTGATCCTCCATTCCTTTCGCGCCACCTGGCAACAGAGTTTCGGCTTCACGCTGGACGACGGCGCCTACATCAACACCTTCGGGCGGCTGTTGCACAGCGCGTTGCAGGAACTGACGCAGCAAGGCATTGACGAGCGCCGCATCGCGCCAGTTGACGATTTGTCCGCCAAAGCCGATGAGTTGTTGCGCACCTACCGCGAGTTCAATTTGGCTCGCCACGATGAATTGAGCGAGCCGTTTGCCGGAGTCAATGAAACCGTCGCCGAACTCAGCGCGCGCGGCTTTCGCCTGGGCATTGTTTCGTCAAAGCTGCGCGCGGGCGTCGAGCGCGGCTTGCGGCTGTTTGCGTTGGCGGAATTCTTTGAGGTCATCATCGCCGCCGATGACGTGACGCGGCACAAACCGCATCCCGAACCGTTATGGCGCGCGTTGGAATCATTCGGGGCCGCGCCGCAGCAGGCCCTTTACGTCGGCGACAGCATCCACGACATCGCCGCCGGCCGCGCCGCCGACGTGACTACTGCGGCCGCTGCCTGGGGGCCATTTCCGCGCACGGAGTTGGAAGCACAGCAACCTGATTATGTGCTGGAAACGCCGGCTGAGTTGTTAAACCTGACGCGGCGGTATTAAGCAGTTGGCATTGAGCAAGCTGGTGCACCTAGTCTAAATCGAAACAAGCAAGATTGGTACACTCAGCCTACCTGAGCGCGTCAAGTGCAGGCGTTTAGAGTTCAAGCTTTAGCTTGTCCGGGCGCGCCGTAGGCGCGCGGGCTGCGCCTACGGCGCCCCCGGACAAACAAAAGCTTGA
>JANOWX010000381.1:0-7059 GCA_031418175.1 Acidobacteriota bacterium
CACGGTCACGCCCAACATCGGGCCGACGCTCAGCTACGGTTCGCCGCAAACGGTCGTGGCAGGCAATGGCTTGAACGTCAATCCGGCGGCGGGGCCGAGCGACAACGGCAACGTCGTGAGCCTGGCGGTGCTGAGCGTGACGCCAGCCTTCACGGGCACGGTCAATGTCGCCTATCCGAGCGGTGTCGTGACGATCAGCAATGCCGCGCCGATGGGCGGCTACACGGTCGTGATTCGCGCGCTGGACAATTGCGGCACGCCGACCGATGCGAGCTTTACGCTCAACGTTACCTGTCCGCCGATCACGGTCAATCCGGCGACGTTGCCGAATGGGCAAGTGGGCGTGGCCTACAACCAAACCGTTAGCGCGAGTCCGGCGGGCGGCAATTACAGTTTTGCCGTGTCGAGCGGGACGTTGCCGAACGGCTTGACGCTGAATACGTCGAGCGGCGTGGTGAGCGGGACGCCGACGCAGAGTGGCACCTTCAATTTCCGCGTCACGGCGACGGGCTTCGGCGCGTGTTCGAACTTCCGCGATTACTCGATCGTGATCGCTTGTCCGGCGTACGCGCTGGGCGCGTTGCCCAATGGCACGGCGGGCGTGGCCTATAACCAAACGTTGGCGGTGAGTCCGGCCAGCGGCGCGCCGTTCACCTTCGCGCATACGGGCGGGACGTTGCCGCCGGGCTTGAGCCTGAGCGGCGGCGCCATCAGTGGGACGCCGACGGCGGCGGGCACGTTCAACGCGACGCTTACGGTGACGGGCTTTGGCGGCACGTGTTCAACGGCGGCGCCGGTGAGCATCACCATCGCCTGTCCGGCGCTGACGCTCGCGCCCGCGACCTTGCCGGGCGGCATGGTTGGGACAGCCTACAGCCAAGCGGTGACGGCGAGTCCGGCGGGCACGTACAGTTATGCCGTGTCGAGCGGGACGCTGCCGACGGGGCTGACGCTGAATGCCGCGAGCGGCTTGATCAGCGGCATCCCGACGGCGGGTGGCAACTTTGCGTTCAACGTCACAG
Organism: Acidobacteriota bacterium; assembly: GCA_031418175.1. Lineage (GTDB taxonomy): Bacteria > Acidobacteriota > Blastocatellia > RBC074 > RBC074 > JACPYM01. Next base: position 1,023 of record JANOWX010000381.1, read on the forward strand.
CGACCGGCTTTGGCAGTTGCACGGTGGCGCAGAGCTATCAAATCCTGATCACGGCGACCTGCGTGACGATTACGGTGAACCCCGCGTCGTTGCCGGCGGGCGCGCTGGGCGTGGCCTACAGCCAAACGGTCACAACTTCGCCAGCGGGCACGTATACGTTCAGCGTGGTGAGCGGCGCGCTGCCGGCGGGGCTGACGCTGGATGCGGGCACGGGCGTTATCAGCGGGACGCCGACGGCTACGGGGACGTTCACGCCGACGATCAGGGCGGCGGGGCCGGGCGGTTGCACGGGCCAGCGGCTTTACGTGCTCTCGATTGCCTGCGGCGCGGTGACGGTCAATCCGGCGAGCTTGCCCAACGGCACAACGGGCGTGGCGTACAGCCAGACGATCACGGCGAGTCCGGCGGGCCCGCACACGTTCAGCTTGTTTCTGGGCAGCCTGCCGCCCGGCTTGAACCTAAACGCGGCGACGGGCGTGTTGAGCGGCATAAGCTCGACGACGGGCACCTACAACTTCACCATCAAGGCCGCGCGCACGGGCAGTTCCTGCACGGGCACGCGCAGCTACACGCTCAGCATCAACAATCCGCCGGCTGCCTTGGCACTGGCGCAACAAGCCGATTACAACGGCGACGGCCAAAGCGATTTCGCGCTGCGCTCGCCCGACGGCACGTGGCGCTTGTCTTTAAGTACGGGGAGCAATAGCGGCGCGAACCGGCCAACCGAAACGCAAAGCTGGGGCACGGCGGGCGACGTTTCGTTGCTGGGCGATTACGACGGCGATGGCAAAACGGACTTGGCCGTGTTTAGACCCGCGAACGGCACCTGGTACGTCAGGCGCAGCAGCGACGGCAGTGAACTGGTCAAAGCCTGGGGCTTGGCGACGGACGTGCCGGTGCCGGGCGATTACGACGGCGACGGTAAGACGGACATCGCCGTCTTCCGCCCCAGCGACGGCCATTGGTACGTGCTGCGCAGTTCGGATCAGCAGTACGAAGGCACGGCTTGGGGCGCCGGTTACGCGCCGTACAACGATGTCGCGGTGCCGGGTGATTACGATGGCGACGGCAAGACGGACTTGGCGGTCTTTCGGCGCGCCACTGGGACGTGGTACGTCAAACGCAGCGGCGCTGGGCAAATCATGTTGAAAGCCTGGGGCCTCGGCACGGACGTGCCGGTGGCGGCGGATTACGACGGCGACGGCCAGACTGATTTTGCGGTCTGGCGCGGTGACGCCTGGCACATCTGGCAAAGCAAGAGCAACAGTGTCCGCACAGAGCAGTGGGGCGCGCATTATGCCCCGTACTTCGATCAGGCGGTGCCGGGCGATTACGATGGCGACGGCCAAGCGGACGTGGCGGTCTGGCGCGCCAGCGAGCAGATCTGGTACATCCGTTGTAGCGCGGACGGCAGCGTGATGGCGCAGGCGCATGGCCAAACCGGCGACCGGCCTGTGGCTGTATTGCGTGAACCGTAAAGGGCAGGCTGCGGCCTGAATGTGACGCCCTGCTGAGCTTGGTTCACAGGGCAAATTAACGAGGCTGAGGGGCTTCCGGACAGGAAACCCCTCAGCTTTTTCCGTTTATCGAAAAGGATATGTTTTGCGCTTTCGCAATGTTCCGAATGCGTCAACAGGCGCCGCTGCCAAGCGCCACGCGCTTCAGCCCTCAGGACAGACTTGTAGATTGGATTGGTTTCTTGGGGAAGGGGATTTTGCAGCGCGGCGTGAAAGACTAAAGTCAGAACGCGCTTGAAGAGAAAGACGGCTGCCGGTGAGAACGGCGCGGCGGGGCCGGATTTAGATCGCGTGCCGGGAGCGGCGTTTCAAACATCCGCTCCCGGCACGCTTAAACTAAACTGCTTTGACTGTCTCAGTGATCGCCGAGCCGCAAGACAAGACCGGCCGAGATCCGCAAGTTATGCGAGTCGTCAATGTTGTCGTGAATGTAGACGTAATCGGCCTGGAAGAGCCGGATCGCCAGATGTTTGGCCACGTTGGCATCCAAACCGCCGCCGAGGGCCAGCGCAAAATCAGTTTCAGTAGCGCGCACGCGGCCCGTCGCCGTGCGCGCTGAAACGTGGCCACGCGCCGCGCCGAGCAGCACGTGCGCAAAGGGTTGCCAGGTGTCGTGCTTGCGATAGCTGAATTGCGGCCCGGCCAGGAACAGATGCGCGCTGACATCGGCGCGCACACCGGGGCTGAGTTCGACATCGTTATAATGGCCGCTGAAATCGGCCTTGATCCCGAACCACTTGTTCAAGTTGCCAGCCACCGACGCATTCCAGCCGTGCAAGTCCAGATCGAGCGCATCGTCGGTGTGCAGATACGAATAGCCGCCGAAGACTTCGACTTTGGGTTTGTCTTGTGCAAATGCAGCCAGCGGTAACAACAACAACAACAAGCTAGCGGCAACGAATAATTTACGCATTTTTGTTTTCCTCCGTGAAATTCAAGCCTAGCGGGTCAGTAAGTTGTGAGCGAACGATCAACAGCAGCGTCGGGGCCTGAAGCAAACTGTGATGAGGAAGTGAGTAACGTTTGGGTTGCAGAATCCTTTTTGCGCATGGCGATTCATACATCTGCCATCTTTTAGGAATGAACGCTTGCTGATCTTCGTCAAGCTAAGTGAGCCATGTGCCGTCGCAATTCGGGGCTGCTCAACGGCGCGCTAATTATCTGCAAATTGCCTTGGATTGCAAGATAAAATTCAGCAGCCGTTGGGTTTAGCAAAATTACCCGGACTTTTTGCTGCTGGCTCGCATTGGCGTTTGGATTGGCGTATGCTGCGCAACATTCTTCATAGCTTGGGGCAGAGGAAAACCATGCTTCTTCATTTAACGCTGCAAACAGGGAACGCCGTGGGCACGCGCCACAGCTTGCCACAGGCCGCCAACGCCAATCTGACGCTGGGCCGCAGCCCGGAATGCGCCTGGCAATTTGCTGAAACCATGGTTTCGGGGCAGCACGCGTTTATACACGCCGAAGATGACGGCTTCTATCTAACCGATCAAAACAGCACCAACGGCACGCTGGTGAATGGCGTGCGCATTCAGCGCGTACATCTGCGCGCGGGCGATGTCATCCAACTCGGCTACAACGGCCCGCAGTTGTCGGTCGAACTCGAACGCCCCGCGTTTCAAGCCGCGCCTGACGCCTTCGCCACGCTCCCCGCGCCCCCGCAAGCGCCAGCACTAACCGAATCCGCCAGCCGCAACTCACCATCTGTGTTCGCCAACGTAGGCCTATACAACCCCGATGCTGACGCGGGCAAAACGCCGCGCTCGCTAGGGCTGGGTTGCGCGGTGCTGTTTGGCGGCTTGCTGGCGTTTTTGGTGCTGGTGCTGACGGTGTCGAGCTTGGGCGTCATACCCAGCTTTATCGGCGCGCTGGCCGCGTTCATCCCAGCGATGGCGTATCTGATGATCTTCCTCTGGCTGGATCGTTACGACCCTGAGCCGGTTCGGCAGTTGGCCTTCGCGTTCGCCTGGGGCGCGCTGTTTGCGATCTTTGTGTCGGGCATCTTTAACAGCGTATTCGGCCAGGCGGCGATGTCGGCCTTGGGTTCATCAACCGGCGACACGCTGACCGGCATCATCTCTGCGCCCTTTATCGAAGAGGCCACGAAAGGCCTGGGCGTGCTGGTCATCTGGCAACTCTTCCGCAAGGATTTCGACAGCGTGGTGGACGGCATCGTTTATGCGGGCGTCGTGGCGCTCGGTTTTGCCGCTGTCGAGAACGTGGATTATTACGGGCGCAGCTTTATCGAAGGCGGCTTCGCCGGACTGTTCGGGACCTTCCTTTTGCGCGGCATACTCGCGCCGTTTTCGCACGTGTTGTTTACCAGCATGACCGGCATCGGTTGCGGCATCGCGCGCGAGACCCATAACGCCGCCGTCAAATTGATCGCGCCGCTGGCGGGATATGTCGCCGCGATGTTTTTGCACGCGCTCTGGAATACGCTGGCCTCGTTTAGCAGCCAGGTCTTTTTCGCGGGTTATTTCATTTTACAGATGCCGCTCTTCCTGGCCTTCGTCGGCTTGATCGTCTATCTGGTCAAACGCGAAGGCCGCATCTTGCGCGCGACGCTGGCGCACGAGGTGCAGCGCGGTTTGATTTCGCAACAGCAACTCGACACGGTTGTTTCAATCTTCCGGCGTTCAGGCTGGGTCTGGTCCGCGTTGGGCAATGCCACGCTGATGAATGCGCGGCGGCAATTCTTGCGCACTGTGGCGAAACTCGGCCTGTGTTACTGGCACGTAGAGCGCGCCGTGGCCGCGCAATCCGAAACGACCAGCTTTACCCTGATCCCGAAATTACAAGCCGAAGTTTTTGCCTTGCGTGAACAGATTTGAGTTGTTCCGAATTCAACCGGACTTACGCAGAAGAGCATGGAGTTCAAGCTTCAGCCTGTCTTGGAGCGCGCGAACACAGGCTGAAGCCTGAACTCCATGCTTTTGCACCGCGTTTGTCTGGGCTTCTGCGAAAGTCCTGTTCAAAAAAAATACCTACTGCTGTATCACGCAATGAAACGCTGATCTGCGTCTGCCTGCGTTGATCTGCGGCACCACTTTCCCGGAGACTCCGATGCGACTGCTTTCCCGTATTCTTTTGTTCGTTTGTTTGCTGCTCACGCCCCTTGCCGCGCAAACACCGCGCCCCTTGCCGCCTTTGCGCGAACAAGCCGACATTCAACAACAATGGCTCAAGCTGCGGCTCGAACGCATCTTGCCCGCGCTGATGCGCAAACACGGCATCGAAATGTGGCTGGTCATTTGCCGCGAATACAACGAAGACCCGGTCTATCGCGCACTGACTGCGCCGACGGTCTTTGCCGCGCGCCGCCGCACGATTCTCGTCTTTCACGACAAAGGCAACACGGTTGACCGGCTCGCCCTCGGTGGCGGTTCGAACGGCGGTCTTTACACGGTCTACCGCGATCCCGAAACAGAGAACCGCGAGCTTTATGGCGAAGGCCAATGGGCCGTCTTGCGCAAACTGATTGCCGAACGCGATCCCAAAACCATCGGCGTGAACATCTCGGCTACGCACGCTTTTTCTGACGGCCTCTCGGCGGGTGAATGGGAAAAGCTGCAAGCGACGTTGGGTGAAACATACAAAGCACGTATCAAGCGCGCGGAAGAGTTGCCGCTCGAATACATCGCCACACGCCTGCCCGAACAGTTGCCCACCTATCGCCAGATGCAGGAACACGTGCATTCATTGCTCACGCGCGCCTTCAGCAACGAAGTCATCACGCCCGGCAAGACGACCAACCAGGACGTCGTCTGGTGGTTGCGCCAACAAACGCACAACGCCGGCTTCGGCACGTGGTTTCAGACGACCGTGCGCGTCCAGCGCCAAGGCTCCGGCATCCCGTCCAACCTTGCCGAAGACGCGCCCGTCGTCATCCAACGCGGCGACGCGTTGCATTGCGATTACGGCCTCGTCGGCATGGGCCTGGCGACCGACACGCAACACATGGCTTACGTGTTGAAGCCGGGCGAAAAGGACGTGCCCGCTGGCATCAAGGCGGCGCTGGCCAATACGAATCGCATGCAAGACATCCTGCTGGCCGAAATGAAAACCGGCCGCACCGGCAACGAAGTGCTCGCTTCAGCGATTGAAATGATGAAAGCCGCCAAGATCAACGGCACGTTTTACACGCACCCCATCGGCGACCACGGCCACGGCGCGGGCCCGCTGATAGGTTTGTGGGATCGGCAAGAAGGCGTGCCGGGGCGCGGCGATGTCAAACTCATCCCGAACATGTGGTTTTCGATTGAACTCGGCGCGCGCACGCCTGTGGCCGAATGGGGCGGGCAAGAACTCTTCGTCGGACAGGAAGAAGACGCCGTGATGGATGGGGCAGGGAAGATGAGTTGGGTGTTGCGGCGGCAGACGAAGTATCACTTGATTAAATGAAGCCTGTGCTTATTTCGACGCGCAGCGTCTTTGGAGTGCGTGCGGCACAGGCCGCCGCTTTGGTAGTCCCGTCGTGGTCTGAGCGATCAAGGGATTACCAAAGCGGCGGCCTG
>JANOWX010000382.1:0-11553 GCA_031418175.1 Acidobacteriota bacterium
GGCTTTGGTTTGATGCTTGCCCTCTCTCACGGTCGGGCTACTGACACTACGCATCGCACCCAATGCTGTCAATGCTATACTCCGCCCTCGTTCAAACCACTTTATCAAGAGAATCATTCATGCGCATCGCAATCGTCGGAGCCGGCCCGGCTGGCTCACACCTAGCACACCAACTCAGTCAAGCGGGCGGCCAGGTGCTGCTGTTCGACGCCCGCGAACCGTGGGAGAAGCCCTGCGGCGGCGGCGTCACGTCAAAGGCGTTACATGAATTCCCTTTCCTGCAAGCACCCGGCGCGCCGAGGCAGATGGTCTCGGCCTTGCGCTTGATCACGGCCCAACACCGCGAACTAACCGTCACGCCAAGCAATGAGTTCGCCATTTTCTCGCGCGCCGAAATGGCTCGGCTGATGCGCCAGCGCGCTGTGGACGCCGGTGCGCAACTGCATTGCGAACGCATCGAGAAAACCGAATTCAGCGGCGGGCAATGGCAGCTCGCTACACCCAAGCAAAAGTTCACTGCCGATTTTTTGATCGGCGCGGACGGCGCCAGCAGCGTCATCCGCCGCCGCGTCGGCGTGCGTTTCACCGACGACGATTTCGCTTACGCGCTGGGCTGGCGCGTGCAGATGCCCGCCGACCGGCGCATCACGCACGTAGACATCCAATACCTCGGCGATCTGGCCGGGTACATCTGGCTCTTCCCGCGCACCGATCACATCTCGTATGGCATCGCCACCGGCTACCGCGCCGCGCCGCCCGCCGTGCTGAAAGCGCGCTTGCTGGAATACCTCAAAACCCAACAACCGGATGTCGCCGCCGAAATCGCCACGTCAGCTACGCCTTCGACGCCGCGCGCACAGTTTTACGGCGCGATGATCCCGGCGCTGAGTTTGCCGCGCTGGAACTCGCTGAAAGCCAGCAACCCGAAAGACGCTTGGGCGCTGGTCGGCGACGCCGCAGGCTTCGTAGACCCCATCACCGGCGAAGGGATTTATTACGCACTCAAATCGGCGGAGTTGCTGGCCCAGTCGTTAATGACGAAGGTGGCGGATTACGAACCGCGCTGGCGCGACAGCTTCGGCGGCGAGTTGCGGCGCGCGGCGGAGTTGGAAGAACGTTTCTATCACGGCCGCTTCGCCGGGCAGCCGCTGATCGAACGCATGGTGCAATTCGCCCAGCACCATCGCGGCGTGCGCGATGTGTTGAAGGATTTGGTGGCGGGCGAGCAAGGCTATGTCGGATTGAAAACGCGGCTGCTCAAAAGCGCGTTGCGCGTGGTATAAACTCGAATTCGGTATGATCGTTTCCTTCAAAACCGAAGGCACGGAAGATATTTTCAACGGCAAGAACACCCGAGCCGCGCGACAAATTTGCGCGCCAAGTTTATGGAAGATTGCGGGGCGTAAACTCGACCAACTCGATTCGGTTACGTAACTTGATGAGTTGCGCGTGCCGCCCGGCAATCATCTGGAAGCACTCGCTGGTGACCGTCAGGGGCAACACAGCATGCGGCTCAACGATCAATACCGCATCTGCTTGGTCTGGACCGCGTCCGGCCCTGACCAGGTTGAAATCGTTGATTATCATTGAACACGCGAGGTGACTTTTATGATTCGCATCCCGACACATCGTCCGCCCACCCATCCCGGCGAAATGCTGCAGGCTGAATTCCTGTCACCTTTAGGACTAACGCAGCGTGAACTGGCTGAGGCGATTCGCATTCCCTACCGCAACATCAACGAAGTTATCAACGGACACCGCAGCGTTACGCCCATCATCGCCTTACGTCTGGCGAAGTATTTTGGCTTGTCTGCTGATTTCTGGATGAATCTGCAATTACGCTGGGATTTGTATCACGTCCGAAAGGCTGAGGCCGAAACCTTAAAACGCATTCGCCCTTACGCCACAGCATAAGAGTTCGAATAATTTTCCTGCCAAATGCCATCGTTCGTTTCTTTGAATCCATCGGCAAGTAAAGCATATGCAAAACATCCTAACCGGCACCGTCAAAGGCCCCGGCGAAAACCCACACGAGTTCACCTTCATCACCACCGACAACGCCCAGACGCGCATCGGCGAGTTCGTCTATTACGAAGCCGGCGATGGCGAGAACCGTTTCAACATCGTCGGCACGATCACCGAGCGCCGTCTGGTGCGCAATCTGCCCGACAGCTTTCTGGCTGATCCGACTACGCCGCCCGCGTTGGTGTCGAGCCTGATTGGCTTGGCCGATGAGGGCGCAGAGCTTTATGAAATCGTCGTCGAAACTATCGGCTATTTCAGCGAAGCCTTTGGCGATTTTCTGAATCCGCGCATTCCGCCCGCGCCGGGGCAGCCGGTCTTTTTGGCGTCGAATGAGATGCTGACCCGAATGCTTTCGCCCAAACAGCAAGGCCAGACAGGCGGCGCGCATTTGGGTTCGTTGCTGACGCGGCCACGCGATGCCGTGCCGGTGGTGCTGTCCGTCAAGGATTTGGTTTCGACGCATCTGGCCGTGCTGGCTTCGACTGGCGCGGGCAAGAGCTACACGGCGGGCGTGCTGATCGAAGAGTTGCTGAAACCGTACAACCGCGCCGCCGTGTTGATCGTTGACCCGCACGGCGAGTACCACACCTTGCAGGAATTGCATAAGCATCCGTCCTTCGCGGCTGCCTCCGGGGGGCAAAGCTATCATCCTGAAATCAGAATTTTCACGCCCGACAAGATCAAGGTGCGCATCTCGACGCTGACCGAGGCCGACATCAATTACCTGCTGCCCGAAACGACCGAGAAGATGAAGACGTTTTTGAGCCAGGCCTACAAAGCCGTCATCAATACGCGGCGTGAAGGCATGTGGGGCTTTCAGGATTTGATGGAAGAGGTGCTGCAACTGAAATACGGCGATGAGAAATCCGGCTCGGCAACGTCAGCACCATTGACGGTTTGGAGTGGCGTTTGAACCGGCGCTTCAATCACAGCCGCATCTTTTCAGACAGCGAACACATCCCGCTGGATGATCTGTTCAAGCCCGGCCAATGCACGGTGCTGCAACTGTCCGACATCGAAGAGCAGGAACAGCAGGTCATCGTCGGCACGCTCTTGCGCCGCACCAACAAAGCCCGCATGGGCACGGTGCGCGGGACGCTGGTGGGCAGCGATGAACTGCTTCCCTACCCCGTGTTCGTTTTGCTGGAAGAAGCGCACCGTTACGCGCCCGCCGGGACGCAGGTCGTCTCGACCAACATCCTCAAACAAATCCTGAGCGAAGGCCGCAAATTCGGCGTCGGCATCGGCCTCATCACGCAACGGCCCGGCAAGCTTGATCAGGACGTGCTCTCGCAATGCATGACGCAATTCATCATGCGCATCGTCAACCCGATAGATCAGCAAACCATCGCCTCTTCGGTCGAAGGCGCGGGCCGCCGCCTGTTGGACGAATTGCCCGCGCTGACCAAAGGCCAGGTCATCGTCTCAGGCGTGGCGATCAATACGCCGGTGCTCTGCCAGGTGCGCACGCGCGTCACCAAACACGGCGGTGAAACGATTGACGCGCCCAGCGAATGGCAAAGCTATTTCAGCGACAAGAAAGTCAAAGAACGCGAACGCGAAAATGCGGTGCTGGTGAAGCCTACAATCAAAGGCGAGAAGTATGGCGGCATAGACATTTGAAAGGAGTCGTTGTGAGCGCAAACAAGCTGCAACCCATCACGATCACGGGCTGCAATCGCGGCAAGACCGGCCCGATGCTGACCACCGATTACAAACTGATCGCGTCGTTTTACTTCACGCTCTCGGCGCCGCCCGCCGAAGAGTGGATTCACGCCTTTGAGCAAGTGCGGCAGGAGCGCAAGTTGCAAGCCGCCGACCGCCCGCCGCCAGCGCGAGTGGACGAACGCGGCATCGTCATCAAATGCCGCCCCAGCGAATTGCAACGGCATTTCGACGACCTCAAGACCGATGTTGCGGCGGCCAACGAGCAGTATGCACAACTGCTGGCGCGCGCGGCGCAAACGCCTACGCTTGAAACTTTGCTGACGGAGATTGAACAGGCGCTGACACGGTTGCGGCTGTGAACGAGCGAGTGAGACGAGCGATTGGAGCAACGCATGAAAAGTGAGCCGCCGCCCGATTGGCTGGATTGCGCACAGGTCTACTACTCCGAGATCGAATGGCGGCGCGGTTCTCCGGTGAACGTTTTCCTCGCCCCTGCCGACGGAGAGGTTAGCGACGCAACCCCAGGAACGCTCTGCTTGCGCCTTGAGCCGCGCTTTCCACTGGTGCGCGTCAGCAATGCTGAGGGGGCAGAGGTGGGTGTCATTCGCTCTGAAGGAATCGTGCCAGGGGTGAAGTACGTGATGCGCCGGAGCGGCGCGCCCATTTGGGTATTGTCGGTTCGTTCCCTCGTGCGCAAGCGACACCGGCTAGAACTCGCCGGTGACAGATGGACATTCGACACGCCCTTCTACTGGTGGCAACACTTGACCGGCACGACGCAAGGCTTACCCAGGTTGGTCGGCCTCGTCGGTCCGTCGAAGCGGTTTTGGGGAATGGGGATTGAGCCGGGTTGGGACAGTCAAGATTTGTTGGCTGCCGTCGCATACCTACATCGCAAGTGGTGGCAGTGGTAAGCTCTATTCGGCGGAGCACGAACGGTTAGAAGGAGAATTACGATGCAACCCACAGAAGATGTGATTGAAGTTGATCCTGAGAAGATGGGCGGCACGCCGGTCTTTTTCGGCACGCGCGTCCCAATCAAAACCCTCTTCGACTACCTCGAAGACAGTGCGGAAATCGAGGTCTTTCTGGATCACTTCCCGACGGTCGAGCGGGCACAAGTGACTGCCTTGCTGAACTTGGTCAAAGAACGGCTGGGCTTGGTCGAAGACGACGAATAACGAACCGATGCTTACCTGGAAACTCACACTCGAATACGACGGCACCCGCTACAGCGGCTGGCAAGAACAGGCCAACGCCAAAACCATCGCCGGCGAATTGCGCAAGGCCGCCGAAGAGTTATTCGACCGCAAGGTCGAACTCGGCGGCGCGGGCCGCACTGACGCAGGCGTGCACGCGATGGGCCAAGTCGCACACCTGCGCTTGAGTCCGCGTGGCGGCAGGCCGAAGAACTTGCCGCGACCGCACGAAATCCAGTTCGGCCTCAACGACCGGCTGCCTTCGGACATCAACCTGTTGCAAGTCGAAGAGGCTTCTGACCGCTTCCACGCGCGGCACGACGCCAGCGCGCGCAGCTACCTTTATCAAATTTCCACGCGGCGCACGGCGTTTCAGAAAAAGTATGTCTGGTGGATCAAAGACCGGCTGGATGTCGCGGCGATGACGCGCTGTGCCGCAATGCTGGCCGGACGGCACGATTTCGCGGCGTTTAGCGAACGTGACGTGAAGCGCGTCCAAGCGGGCGAAGACTACTCCACGCTGGTCATCGTGGATGAGGCGGAAATCGGCACGGATGATCATCTGATCCTCTTCCACATCACGGCCTCGCATTTGTTGTGGAAGATGGTGCGGCGGCTGGTCGGCTCCATCGTCGAAGTCGGACGCGGGAACGCGCGCATCGAAGAGTTCGAGACGTTGTTGAAAGCGCCCGCCAGCAAAACCCGGCTTGATCCGGCGCGGGTGACGGCGCCGCCGTCGGGGTTGTTTCTGCAAAGCATTCGCTATCCAAACGAATAAAAATGCTGGCAGGCAAACTACTGTGGGCTACGTCGGCAGGTTCTGGCGTAAGGCTTCGATCGTCGCGGTCAAAAGCGTCTTGAAAGTTGCGTCCTTCAAAATTGCGACGCGTTTGCTGATGACAGTATCGCTGGCGGTAAACAGTTTGAGCGGACGTGCAAAGCTAACAGCGGAAGCCAACGTACCTTGCTGCAGGTCATTGCCGGTGATCGGTATCGCAGCAGGATCGCTGTAGGGGTTGCCAGTAACCTGACACAACAGCCAATCACCACGTCCGGCGTCCGCCAAGACCACAGCGGGACGCGGTTTGGTGGCAGACAAATCCGAAAACGGAAACGGGATCACAACGATGGAAGCTGGGCCAAGTGCGACCATGCCGCATCCTCCTCTGGCCGTAACCAATCTTTGGCTAGCGCCGCCTCACTCAACAACGCGAGATTGAAAGTGTCTTCAGCCTCTACAACCGGCGCTTCGTCGAGAATCGTGATTAGCACGCGCCGCTGTTTTGGCAATTGAACCGGAGCGAGGAACCTCAAGGCACCCTGCTCATCTGTGACGGCTTCGATGGTTTGTAGTGACGAAGGTTTCATACAGCGATACTCCTTGTTTAGCCCATCAACTTGAGAGGCGCATTCTAACACTGCGAAGCAACCTCAACATCATTGCGCTCCCTGCGTTGCTTACTCCACCGTAAAATCCATCCACTGCTCCACCCGCCTGGCATTCTTTTTCCCCAATCCATCCGTCACCACCATGCGCAACAGATAGGCCCCGGCGGGCATGTTGTTCAGCCGCAAACGCCCCAAGTAATCGAAGCGTTTGGGATTCATCCCTGCCGTGAATTCGACCGGACGCGCGGGGAATTGATAGACCGCTTTGCCGTCGCGGTAAATTTCGGTCTGCACGGTGATCTGCGTCTGATTGGTTTTCTTGTCGGTGGTGCCGTTGTATATCGCCGCGCCATATTGAATCCAGCCGTTGCGCGGGAACTTGCGCACGAAGGGTGACGCCGACAAGCCGCTGGTGGGCATGCTTTCGGCGGCGGCTTTATCAGCCTGCGTTTGCGTCACTGTAGCTTCACTCGCAGCCGCAGCGTCGTTCGATGGCACACTGGGCCCAGTAGGTGTGGATACCTGTTTCGGCGCAGTCAGCACCAGACCCGACATCGCCAATCTCAGCTTGCTCAGGTCGGGCACTTGAATGAATTGGCTGGCCGAGCCCGTGCGGCCCGATTCGTCGTCGCGCAGGACGGCGCGGAATTGATACGCGCCGGGCTTTTTCAATTGGAAGTCGCGGCGATAGGCCAGCCCTTCGGCCAGCACTTGTTTGTATTGCTTTTCGTTGTAGGAAAGATTGAGGCGATTGACGCTCAAGTCCGCCGCCGCGCCGGTTTCATCAAACGCGAACGTGGCGAGTTCCAACTTGAGCAGCTTCTCGCCGTTCGGGCCATCTTTGAAATTCAGCTTTGAGGCGTCCAGGTGAAAGAGCGTGCGCACCAGCGGGCGGCCGTTCGTGGGGCTGAAAAAATAGGGCGTCATTTTCAGCGGCAGATCGCGCACGCCCAGCGGTGACAACAATCCGGCCAGCAACTGTTCGCCGCGTGTCTTGGGCGCCGCGAGTTGCTCGTCTTCTTTCACGCCGTAAAAGCCGGAGCGCGTGCGCACTGTCACGCCGGGCCGATTCACCTTGACCGAAATCTTGTGGAACTTGGTGTCGAACTGCGCGTCGTCTGGATCGAAGCCAATCAGGTAATAACTCTGCTGATCGTAAATCGCCTCTTGCACGCCGATGTTCAGGTCGTTGCTGTTGGTGACGACGAAGCCGCCCGTCTCTTTGGCCAGGAAGACCGGGCCGTCCAAGGCTTCGAGCGCGGCTTGCGTGGCGTCGCTATAAGCGCTGGCGCTGGGGCGTCCGCCGGTCTCGCCGCCGGGCATGAAGGGTTGCAGGCCCTTGGCGTCAATCGCGTAAATCACCACGCTGGAGCGGCTGGCCTGTTCAACCAGGTTTTTCATCGCCTGCACGATCTGTTCGGTCACGTTGGGATCGTCGTTCTGGCTGTAAACGGTAAAACCATCCGAAAGCAGGATCACGCTCTTGCGGCCCGGCAGATTGCGCAGGCCCTGCACGACGAAACCGAGCGCGCCGATGGTGCCGGTGGTGAAATTGGTTTGGCGGAATTCCTCAAACACATCCGTTGCCGCTTGCCGGGCAGCTTGCTCATCGCTGACCTCGGCGGTGCTGTCGGCAAAGCTCGGATTCATGTCGCGCGCGAGCGGATTCCAGGCCAGCTTCTCGATGGCCGCATACAACACGCGTTTGTCGCTGGTGAACTGTTCGAGCATGCCCAGGCCATTGCCGGTGCGAATGATGGCGACGAAATCGCCTTCCTGCATTTGCTCGGCGACGAATTTGCGCAAGGTCTCGCGCGTGCGTTCGGCGCTGCTGAACGACAGGCCCAGATCATCCACGATGAAGGCGATGGTGCGCTGCACTTCTTTCGGCTCTAACTGCCGCGTAGGCATGGCTGCGGGCGCGGCGGCGGTTTTGTCGGTTTTCTTTTTCGCCGGCAGTTCGCGGGCGACCGCGCCTTTCAAATTGAAATGCGAGAAATGGGTGAGCGGCTGTTCCTTGCCATCCACCAGCAATTTGAAATCGGCCTGGGTTAAGTCTTCGACGTGGCGGCTTTTTTTGTCGGTGACGACGACGTCCACTTGCACGAGTTGCGTGTTGATGCGCACGACGTCTTGATTCTGTTGCGCGGGGTCTTGTGTTGTGGCCGGCGGCGTGGCTGGCGGCGTCGGTGGATTGGCTTGTTGCGCCCGTTGAGGCGTCGCGACGTTGGCTAGCAGCCACCACGCGACAACTGCAAACACCGCCACTCTCTGAATTCGAAACATTGACTCTCCTTCTCTGCTTTGGGAACTATCGGATGGATTTATTCGCGCGTTCGTAAGGACGAAGGGCGCGGCGGGCCAGTCACACAGAAACCGGCGCGATTTGCCCAGCCGCCGCCGGACTTGTTAGCCTGCCACGGCAATGACCTTAACCGCCGCAGAGATCAAGCAACAAGCCCGCGCGCTCGGCTTCGACAAAACCGGCATCGTCGCCGCGACCACGTTGACCGCTGAGGGCGCGCAACTCAGCGAATGGCTGGCGCGCGGCTTGCACGGCCAGATGAATTATATGGCGCGCGACCCGCAACAACGCGCCGATCCGCGCTTGCTGCTGCCCTCGGCCAAATCGGTCGTCTGTGTCGCCCTCAATTACTTCCGGTCCGAAGCGCACGTTGACGACGCAGCTACGGCCAAGATTTCGCGTTATGCCTGGGGCGACGATTATCACGATGTGTTGCGCGACAAGCTGAAAGCGCTGCTGGCCTGGATTCACGAACGTATGCCTGAAGCCGAAGGCAAAATCTGCGTGGACTCTTCGCCAATGATGGACAAGGCCTGGGCCGTGCGCGCGGGCCTGGGCTGGCTGGGCAAACACACCAACGTCATCACCAAAGAGTTCGGCTCGTGGGTCTTTTTGGGCGAATTGCTGTTGTCGGTGGAGCTGGATTATGACAACGAGATCGAACCCGATCATTGCGGCAAATGCACGGCCTGTCTGGACGCCTGTCCGACCGGCGCGCTGATCGCGCCCTATCAAATTGACGGCACGCGCTGTATTTCTTACGGCACGATTGAACTGCGCGAGCCAGAATTGCCGGAGCCGATCAACAGCAACCTGCACAACTGGGTCTTCGGTTGCGACATCTGTCAGGACGTGTGCCCGTGGTCGCGCTTTTCCAAGCCTACGATTGAAACGCGCTTTGAACCGCGTGAAGGCATGATCGCGCCGAAGCTGGACGCCTTGGCCGAACTGACGCAGGAAGAATTCTCAACGCGCTTTCGCCAGAATCCGGTCAAGCGGACGAAGCTGGCGGGCTTGCAAAGAAACGCGCGCGCGGCGCTAAAGGCGCGGCATGCCACGCAAGCAGCATCACAGGATTCGCCGCAAAAAAGCGCAAAAACCGCAAAAGGGAATTGAACCCCTTTTGCGGGTTTTGCGCTTTTTTGCAGCCAGCGAATTAGATGCGCTTGAATTTCTCGCTGGGTCAACTGCGCCTGAGTTGTTCGTGCACGTGATCGGCGCAACGCGCGGCCAGCGCCATCACGGTCAAGGTCGGGTTCTTTTCCGAATAATCAATAAACCCGCTGCCATCGGCGACGTAAAGGTTCGCCACGTCGTGCGCCTGCAAATACGGCGTCAACACCGACGTCTTCGCGTCCGTGCCCATCTTGCAAGTGCCGACCCAGTGCACGCTGTCCACGCCTGGGTTGGGATTGACGTTCGTGACCACGCCGCCCGACGCCTCGATGATCGCAGCGATCTTCTCGGTCGCGTCTTTGTGAATCGCGCGGTCTGCGCTGGTCAGGCTGAAATGCACTTTGGGCACGGCCAGGCCATAAACGTCTTTCACTTCGGGATCGAGTTCAACATACCGCTCCGGCGACGCGATCATGCCGTTTTGCGAATACATACTCAGCAGCGCCGGATAGCGTGCGCGCGCCTCGCGTTTCAACCCCGCGCCGAAGCCGCCGATGTTTTGCACAAAGCCGGGATTGCCAATGCCAGCGCGCGCGCCCGAATCAACGATGATGTGATAGCCCTTCGGAAAATCAGGGTGCGGCTTATCGTAATAAAACGACGCGATATAGGCGTGGCTGCTCTCGGTGCCGTCGTCGTTGCCTAGACTGGCGACATCACGCCCGTGCATGGATTTCAAATAGCCCTGCGCGCCCGCCGTCGTATGCGTGATCAGATTCTTGCCGACGAGGCCGCTCGAATTGGCGAGGCCGTTCGGGAAGTGATTCGATTTGGAGAGCAACAACAAGCGCGCCGATTCAATCGGCCCGCAGGCCAGCACGACGTAACGCGCGCGCACCTCAGCGCTCCGTCGCGTGCGCGCGTCGAAATAGCGCACGCCCTCCGCGCGCCGCCCATCCTTGCTCATCAGCACTTCGGCGGCATTGGCATAAAGAATCAGTTTGCATTTGCCGGTCTTCAGCGCCGCCGGCATCGCGGTGTTCGCCGAGGTGTATTTCGCGTCCACATCGCAACCACGCATGCAATGGCCGCAGTAATGACAGGCGGGCCGGTTCGAACTGGTTTTCTCGGTCAGAATCGCCTTGCGCGCCGTGATCATCTTGAAGCGCTTGGCGTCGAGCTTGTTGCAGCCCTTTTGAATTTCATACGCCCCGCAACTCCACTTCAGCGGTTTCAGAAAGACGCCGTCGGGCACGTTCGGATGATGATCGTAATTGCCCGTCACGCCCATCAGCCGTTCCATGCGGTCGTAGTAAGGCGCGAGTTCTTCGTACCGCACCGGCCAGGTGGCGAAATCGTAGGTGCTGTTGCGCCAACTCAAGCCGGCCCACAACAGCGTCTTGCCGCCGACGGCCTTGGTCAAGAAGTGATCGAAGCGCTGATACTCGCCCGCTTTGGTGAACGGCTCTTTCGTGCGGTCAACGGTCAGGTGGGCGCGCGGATCCCAACCCTTGCCGTTCTTCGGCAATTCGTAAGGCATCGTGTGGCTGAAAAAGTCTTTGGCTGGATCAACCCATTTGCCGGCTTCGAGCACGACGACCGACGCGCCTTTTTGCGCCAATTGCATCGCCACAACGCCGCCCGCCGCGCCGGAGCCGACGACACAGACATCAAAGGTTTCGGGTTTTCGTTGCATCTTCGTTCCCTCGTCACGAAAAGGTTTTATAGAGATTGGTTGGAAAGCACGCTTCCGTTTGAAGCTCTGAAAGAGCGGAATTCAATAGTACCGTGGGCAACGCCCCCGGCTATTGAATCTAAATCGAAACAAGCAAGATTGGTACACTCAGCCTA
>JANOWX010000383.1:0-3358 GCA_031418175.1 Acidobacteriota bacterium
GGCGAGCAAGGCGCCCAGCAAAATCGCCGCGCCCAGCAAGAGCCGTGTGGTTGTCCCCCAAACCGTTGCCAGCGTCAGTATGCCGCCATCCGCCGTCACTTTTTGCACCCGCAGGTACGGCCCGATGCCGCTGGCCGCGACGAATCGCAACGGCGATTGAGACATATCCTCCAACACGAACAATTCGTCATTGGCCACGGCAGCACCGGCCGGAGTCCAAAACCAGCCGGTCGTCATAACCGTTTCAACCGGCTTACCGGCGCTGATCTTGCGCACCACACCGTGCTCAGCATCGGCCACATAAACGTTGCCGCGCGCATCCACTGCCAAGCCCATACTTTCGGGCGGAGTGCTGCGCGGGACACCGGCGAGTGGATTTCCGCCTAACGTTACGACTTCGCCCGTGGCTGCGACGCGCCGAATACACGCCTCATCGCGCAGATAGAGCATGCCATCCGGCCCCGGCGTCATGGCTTCGATCAGCGTGAATCGCGCCTGCGCCCCGGGCCCATCGGCATGACCACGCGCGCCGCCCGCCAGCAACAGCGCTGGCCCGGCAGCCATACGTTTTAGCAGCCGCAGTGTTTGCGCATCCGCTGCCACCTCGAACAAGTTCCCTGCCGCATCGGATACAAACCCAGCGCTGTGCGCCGCGCGGCCAAAAGGCGCGCCCAATTCGACTAACTTCTCTTCGGAGTTATAGCGCCAATGACTATGACGCCACTGACTGGCGGCGGCGTCCCAATCAACGTGTTCACCAAACAGGTTGCCCACCTGATCCAGCCACAGGCTGTGCGTATGTTTGCCTCTGATAATGGCGA
This sequence comes from Acidobacteriota bacterium, assembly GCA_031418175.1. Taxonomy (GTDB): domain Bacteria; phylum Acidobacteriota; class Blastocatellia; order RBC074; family RBC074; genus JACPYM01. Next base: position 822 of record JANOWX010000383.1, read on the forward strand.
GCAGCGACCCGCGCTGATTGATCTTCCACACACGCTCGTGCGCGGCATCGGCGAAAAAGACCTCGCCCTCGGCACCCACGCAAATGCCCCAAGCCGGGTGCGCCTCGGCGCAGCAGAGCGGCGCCCCCAGCCAGCAGGCGAGCAAGGCGGCCACACGGATCGTTCGCCAACCGCGCACAAGCATCAAATCAATACCTCGGATGGATTTCAAAGCAATGGGCGGGGAGGAATCAGCCACGGACGGTGCTGAACGCCGCGCATCTATACCATCCGCCCGCGCTGGAAGTCGAGACAGGTCTGGGGGCTTCGGGCAACTCGTTGTCTGGCGCTCTATGACCTTCCCGGACATTCCTGCCTTGTCGCGCTCTTTGCCCTATGGCATCTTGGCCGCTCGTTTTCACCACCAAATATGTGGGACGCACTTCAGTCTGTCCGTTATGCGAGGACAGACTGAAGTCTGTTCCACAGTTCTCAGGAGCATCATCTATGCAAGTCGGGTTCATCGGTCTGGGTATCATGGGCCAACCCATGGCACGCAATCTGTTAAGAGCAGGCTTTCCGCTCGTCGTCGCCACACGCACGCCGGGCAAGGCCGCCGCGTTTGCCAAAGACAACGCCGCGTTGGGCAACGTCCAAGCCGCCGCCACGCCCGCGCAAGTCTCGGCGCTTTGCGACCTCATCATCGTCATGGTCACCGACACGCCCGACGTGGTCGAAGTGGCTTATGGCGAAACCGGTTTATTTGCCACCGCTAAACCCGGCACGATCATCGTGGATATGAGCACCATCTCGCCCAGCGTCACGCGCGACCTCGCCGCCAAAGCCGGCAAGCAAGGCCTCTACTGGCTGGACGCGCCCGTCTCCGGCGGCGAGAAAGGCGCGCTCGAAGGCACGCTAACGATCATGCTCGGTGGCGATGCGAACGCCGTCGCCAGCGCCACGCCCGCGCTCAACGCCATGGGCAAACGCATCACGCATTTCGGCGCGCCCGGTAACGGACAGGCAGCCAAGCTCTGCAATCAAATTATGGTGGCGGTGAACCTGATGGCGGTGTGCGAAACGCTGACCTTCGCGCGCAAGGCGGGCTTGGATTTGACGCTGTTGCATCAGGCACTGACCGGCGGCGCGGCCAATTCGTGGGCGCTGGAGGTGCTGGGCAAAAAGATGATTGAGCGCGATTTCAAACCGGCGTTTATGGTCAAGCTGCAACAGAAAGATTTGCGCCTGGTGCTGGACGCCGCCAATCACAACCACACGCCGTTGCCCGCAGCAGGACTCGCGCATCAATTGCTGGCCGCCATCGAGGCCGAAGGACGCGGCGAAGACGGCACGCAATCGCTGGTGCGCATCTTCGAGCGGCTAGCGGGATTGACCGAATAAGTTAGGAAGCAGAATCATTCTGGTGTTTTGATTTCAAAACCGCCTGTAAACTGGCGTTTTTGAATATTCTTTGTACCGGTTTGATTTTGCACTGGAACTTAAGAGTTCAACAGCCTTGACCTTTGCGCTAAGGATATTGATTTAGCAATTTGTAGTAGCGAATTTATTCGCGCTGTCGCGCGGCGAATAAATTCGCTACTACAAGGGGCCTTCGCCTTTCATTCAATCTCATTGCCCTATACGCTTACGCAAGGCTTTTTAGCGCACAGCATCGCCAATTTTCTTGCCGACCTTTTTCGCGCCTTTTTTGACGGCACTACCAACGTCTTCGGCTTTATCGCCAACTTCGTGCACGCCTTTCTTGACGCCTTTTTTGGTCGCATCGCCGACGTCTTCCGCTTTATCTCCCACCTCAATTGCGCCCTGTTTGGTTTTGCGGGCAGCGGTGGCCAGCGCATCGCCCGTGGCATCCATCGCTTTATCCACCCAAGATTCGTCCTGTAAAGCAACCTCGCTTGAGTCGTCGCGATAGGTTACGCGTGCCGTGCGTGTCCCGCCCGTTTCGTTCCGGCGTGTAACCTTCGCCAGCCGACCGCTTTTGAAGGTGCGTTCCTCGGACGTCGTGCCGTCGCTGTAAGTCGTCACCAGCGTGGTTGAACCGTCTTTGTTTTCTATCGTGCGGGTATTGGTGACGGTGATCGCAGGTGTAGGAGTAACGACCACGACGGTGGGCGTCGGCGAAGGCGTGCCGGGAGGAGTTCCCGTTGGTGTGCACGCGCTCAGCAATCCGCTGAGCAGTACCAATCCCATCAAACATTTTGTGCTCATAACCTTCTCCTCAGATCGCGTTGATAACTCTGCGCCAAACCCGGAAAGAGACGGCGCGCCCAACGCGACAAAAAATCCTGACCGCCCACGTGCGCAGGCTGCATCAAGCGTGAATTAATAGGGGAATGATTTGGGAAGAGGTCGTCACCTTAGCATCGGGCCAAGGGATTGAGCAAACAGACACTTCAACGTTCTAATCGTAAGCGTATCCCACCCCGCACCAAGCGCGGCATGCCCAGCGTCTCCAGCGGCGTGCGCCCCACTACAAAACGCTCATCCAGCAAATTCTGCACCGCCACAAACACCTCGAACCAACGGCCCAGTGGCCG
>JANOWX010000384.1:0-3814 GCA_031418175.1 Acidobacteriota bacterium
GCCAAATAGATGAGCAATTTCAGGAATCGTAAATTCACCTTGCTCTACGGCAGTAACAACACTTGCTCTGAGTTCTTTTGGATAGGGTAGCATGGCGAAAATCATAACATTGAGGTCGCACGCATCTGAAAACCGCTGTAAATCTGGCAGCCTAAAGGCTGCGCAGCCAAGCCGCAGGCTAAAGCCTGAACTCCATGCGCACCTGTCGTCATTGCTTCCGCAGCAATGACGACAGGCACAGCGGCTCGATCGCGCATTTGTCGCAGAGCGGTTTGCGCGCGTTGCAGACCGCGCGCCCGTGCAAGATCAGCCAGTGCGAAAAGTTGATCCAATCTTTTTCCGGCACCAGTTCGATCAAATCCTCTTCAATCTTTTCGGCGGTCTTTTGCTCGGTCAACGCCAGCCGTTGCGACAGTCGCGTGACGTGCGTATCCACGACAACGCCCGCCGCGATGCCGAAGGCGTTGCCGAGCACGACGTTGGCCGTCTTGCGCCCGACGCCGGGCAGCGCGCGCAATTCGTCCATGGTGCGCGGCACCTGGCTGCCGTGCTTTTCAACCAACGCCTGACACGCGCCCTGAATGCTCTTGGCTTTGTTTTTATAAAAGCCGGTTGAGTGTATGTCGCGTTCCAACTCGGTCTGCGGCACGTTCAGGTAATCCCGCGGCGCGCGGTATTTGCGAAACAAGTCGGCGGTCACGATGTTGACGCGCGCGTCGGTGCATTGCGCCGAGAGGATCGTCGCAATCAGCAACTCGAAAGCATTGGCGTGATTGAGCGCGCACTTGGGTTCGGGATATTCCTTGCTCAAAGCGCGGATGATTTGTTGAGCGCGGGCGTGGCGGTCGGCTTGGGTTTCGCGTTTCTTTTTCATTTACTCCCCCAGTGTGCGCAGCAGGTCAACCACGTGCAGGACGGGGATGTTGTTGTAAGCCCGCAGCGTCAGCAGGTCTTTGTCGAGCGAGACGATCAAGTCAGCACGGCCGTCCACGGCGGTTTCGACAATCGGGTTGTCGTTGGGATCGCGTACGACTTGGAGTTTGGTGGTTGGTTGGATGATGTCGGCGGCGTGGCTGATTTGTTTCAAACGCTCGACAATTTCCGGCTCCTCCCACTTGAACCGGCGCAAGATGCGCGCCACCTCGGCGACGATGTTAGGCGAGGTCACGAGCCGGAAGCGCCGTTGCAGCACGGCTTGCCAAGCCCGCCCGGCTGTGCCGCCGGGCGAGAGGAAGGCCGAGATGAAGATGTTTGTGTCGAGCACAATCCTAAGCAAGGGCGTTGACGCTCCGTTCCAGGCGGTCTTCCTTGATGATACGGACGATGTCGTCGTCGGTCGGGAACCCAAGCTCGGCCATCTTCCGCTCGCCGTATGCCGCCAGTTCGCGGTCTTTGGCTTCTACTTCTGATGGCGTCGGAGTTTCAAACTTGCCCGCCAGCGCGTCCTGAATGATTTGATCCACCATTGCCTCAAAGCGCGCGTCGTCTGCGGCAGTGGCATCCAGCGTGACGCCGTGCCCGTTCTGGTGAACGACCAGATCAACGCCTTGCACCGTCACCAGCCGCCTGAGCAGCGCCAGCAACAGGCTGGTTTGGGATTCATCCCGCAATGTAATCACGAATTCCTTCATGGTTCCTCCTGGTTGCGCGGCTACCTTAGCGCGCTGTCTTGCCAAAGAAAACCCCGCGCCGAACTTCATTTCTTCCGCACAGCCTTGTCGGTCGCGCTCCACGGCAACCCGACGGTGCGCGTCAAAAAGGCCACCAACGGCGCGCCCGCCGTGCAAAGCGCTTCGTACTTGTCCAGAAAGTCCTTGGCGCAGACCTGCGCTTCGGTCAACTGGGCAACGGCGATGAAATCCTTGCGTTTCAAATCCGCTGCCAGTGGATGGTCTTCGCCGTAAGGCTTCGGCACGCGCTGCAACGCTTCGCCGCCGAACTTGAACAGCTTTTTGAACTCTTTCGTGCCGGTGATGCTCTGCCATTCGTCAGCCTTGGCCGCGATGGCCGCGACGACCTGATTGCGCAAGGCGAGCGCGGGTTGGTACAGCCCCATCCCGACGAAACATTCGCCCGGTTCCATGTGCAAATAAAAGCCCGGCGTGTCGAGTTTGCCGGCCTGATGCCAGAAATAAGCCGACGCGGCGGTCTTATACGGCGTTTTGTCATTGGCGAAGCGCGTGTAGCGGTAGATGCGGAACATGCATTTCGGCTCGACCACGTAATGCGGGCTGAGATTTTGCAGGCGCGGCCGCAGCGCGGCGATAAAGGCCAGAAACGGGTCGCGCACGTCAGCGAGGTAGCGCGGTTTGTTCGCCTCGAACCAGTCGCGGTTGTTGTTGGCTTTGAGTTCGCGCAGAAAGTCGAACAGGGCGGGGGTGAAGCGTAGTTCTTTTGCCATCGGGGCTCCTCTTTGTGTCAGTAGCCCGACCGTGAGGGAGGGCTTGTCTCAGCAAGCAAGCCCTCCCTCACGGTCGGGCTACTGACACTGCTATTGCGCGCTCGGATCGTTTTGCATCGCGCCGAAGATGTTGCCTTCAGTGTCTTTGAAATAGGCCAGCCAGCCCATGGTCGGAACCGGCATTTTCGGCAAGGCGATGCTGCCGCCATTGGCCGGGACTGCGGTCAACAGTTCATCCAACGCTTCGACGATCACCGTGCAAACGAAGGCATTGACCGCCTGTCCCTCCAACGGCCCGTCGCCACGGCGCGGCAACAGGCCGCCGTTGATGCCGGGCGTTTCCGCCGGGCCGGTGGTGATCAGCCAGTAAGGCTGTCCAGCCCATTGATTGAATTCCCAGCCCAGCGTTTTGCTGTAAAACGCAATCGCGCGTTCGGGGTTTTCCGCGTGGATTTCAAAGTGTGAAACTCGTGCTGCCATGATGATGCTCCTTGAAAATCCTTCCACGAAGACACACGAAGTAACACAAAGTTTCGCCAGCCAATCTTAGTGTTACTTCGTGTGCCTTCGTGGAAGAAGAGACGCTGTTACTTTTTACGTTTGGCCAGTTTAAGAATGACCTTCCATTGCTCAGCACTGACCGGTTGTACCGACAAACGCGAACCGCGCCGCAACAGTTCCATGCTTTCCAGCCCTGGCACCTCGCGCAATTCATCCAAACCCAGCGCGCGCGGGAAAATCTCGACCAGTTTGATGTCCACCATCTCCCACGCCGGGCTGTCCATTTTGCTTTTCGGGTCGTAGTGGTGATCTTGCGGATCGAACTGCGTGGGGTCGGGATAAGCCTTTTTGACGATTTCGATGACGCCGGCGATGCAGGGCGGCGCGGCGTTGCTGTGATAGAAAAACGCCCGGTCGCCCACCTGCATTTCGCGCATGAAATTGCGCGCTTGATAGTTGCGCACGCCGTCCCAGCAGGTGGTTTGGGCTTTGGCCTGGGCCAAAGCCCGGATCGAAAATGCCTCCGGTTCCGACTTCAACAGCCAGTAACGTTTGGGCATGAATTTCCTCCTGAAGTAGAGATGACTTTCTTTACGACCGCTGGGCGGGGAAAATAGGGCGGCGAGGTGATGATGTCAAACAACGAGCTTTTACAGGCGGCAAAAAACGCGCTGCAACAATTGGCCGAGGGCGAAGACTTTTATTGGGAACATGGCCTGATGGTCTTTACCCGCGCCTATCATTTGCAACGCGGCAGTTGTTGCGGCACGGGTTGCCGTCATTGTCCGTATACGCCGCAATGGAACAAGGGCGCGACGACGGTGGACGAGGCCGCAGACGTGTCAGTAGCCCGACCGTGAGGGAGGGGCTGGCATCGCAAGCAAGCCCTCCCTCACGGTCGGGCTACTGACA